>CAJLUP010000210.1 GCA_905209865.1 uncultured Lachnospiraceae bacterium | reverse complement strand
GCAACTCCGAGGTGGAGTACGATCACAAGGAAGAGATTCAGAAGCGCGTTCGTGATTCCTGCGATGACAAGGAAGAATAAGGGACGCTTCGTGTCTCCTACTGCGCGAAGAACTGCCGCTCCGTAGTTATAAAGCATAAAAAACGGCATTCCGGCAAAGTAGATCCGCATATAAAGAGTAGACTGTCCGATTACATCAGAAGGAGTGTCCATCAGTGTCAGAGCGGCTTTTGAGAAGAAAAGTCCGACAAAGACCATGACGAGTCCGCTGCTTAGGGCAAAAGTAATGGCGGTATGTACGGTTTCCGACATTTGTTTTTCCTGCTTCGTTGCATAGAAGCGCGCTGCCAGTACGTTTGCACCAAGGGAAACTCCGATAAAAAGATTGGTAAAGACGTTGATCAGTGCAGTGGTAGATCCGACTGCGGCAAGGGCGCGGCTTCCGGAAAAGCGCCCGACTACAATAATATCTACGGCATTAAAAAGAAGTTGAAGAATACTGGAGAGCATGAGCGGAATGGAAAATGAGATCAGTTTGTCCAGGACAGTTCCGTTGCACATGTCTATTTCGTATCTGTTTTTTTTCGGTGTTGAAGTTGTCATTTTAAGTCCCCTCTTTGTAAATGTAAGCTTTGTTAAAAGTCTGTTACAGTTCCATTACAAATTACATTATGAATAGAAAAGAGAAAATTTTCAAGATGAAGTTTTTAAGAACTTTTCAAGAACTTTTTGAAAAGTTTTGGAACATATAGCGGTAAATTTTTATAGGATGCAGGTCTTTATGAAACCTTTACATTATTTGGTATGTATGCTATCCTTTTTAAAGACAAAACCAACGGAAGATCGGAGGAAAGGAATCCTTCGAATCTCACGGGGGATAAAGGAGAGAAAACGATGTCAGAGAAGCAGAAATATTATATTACAACGGCGATCGCCTATACTTCAGGCAAGCCGCATATCGGAAACACATATGAGATTGTTTTGGCGGACGCGATCGCCCGTTATAAGAGAAGTCAGGGATATGATGTATTTTTCCAGACAGGAACTGACGAGC
>CAJLUP010000209.1 GCA_905209865.1 uncultured Lachnospiraceae bacterium | reverse complement strand
CGAACGGAAAAGTGATCGATCTTGTGCTTCCTGTAGCCGTATTGATTGTGTCTGCGGTCGGAGCAATGATTTATACCGGATTTCAGGGAGGAGCGACGAACCTTATTACCGCGTTCTCGGGATGTGATGCAGAGACAAGTTTGATCTTTGCAACGATGATCACAGTATTTTTCATGCTGATCTTGTATCTTCCGAGAAAAGTTGTAACATTCAAAGGCTTCATGGATAGTTTGGCAGAAGGATTCAAATTGATGGTTCCGGCAGTTACGATCTTGATTTTTGCGTGGTCTTTGAAGGGAATGGGAGACGCCCTCGGATTAGCAGAATTTGTCGGAGGAGTTGTAGGAAAGAATGCATCGGCAAGTATTTTTATTCCGGCAGTCTTATTTATAGTGGCAATTTTTCTGTCCTTTTCTACAGGAACTTCATGGGGAACGTTTGCGATCCTTGTCCCGATCGCAACGGCTTTGTTTGCAGGAGCAACGAATCTGACGATGATGACGATCTCTGTATCGGCAGTTCTTGCAGGTGCAGTTTGCGGCGATCATATTTCTCCGATTTCGGATACGACGGTTATGTCTTCTGCCGGAGCGCAGAGTAATCATATCAACCATGTGTCGACTCAGATGCAGTATGCGGCAGTTGTCGCGACGGTGAGCTTCGTAGGATATATTCTTGCGGGAATTATTCAAGTATGGTGGATCGTTCTTGGAATCAGTCTGATCCTTTTGCTCGGAGTTCTTACCGGACTTAGGATCCTTTCCGGCAGAAAGCAGGTCAAGGGAAATGTCGGATAAACAGAAAAAAGTATGTATCAATGTGCCGTATATCGATCAGAGCAGGCTGTATCCGACCGGATGCGAAAGTGTATCGACGGTAATGCTGCTTCAGTTTTTAGGCGTTCATATAACAGTTGACGAATTTATACAAAACTATTTGGAAAAGAAGTCTTTTGAAGAAAGAGGCGGGGTGATCTATGGTCCGGATCCGCGCCGGTATTTCTGCGGAAGTCCTTATGATGAGGAATCCTTCGGTTGTTATGCGCCGGTTATTCGATGTGCCCTTGAGAAGATAATCGGAGAAGATTATACGGTGACAGATGAAACCGGAATGACAACGGAATACTTGATCAAAAAATATATCGATCAGGGGATGCCGGTCATTTACTGGGCGTGTATCAATATGCGTGATCCGATCGTAGGACCGCAGTGGAAGCTTTTGGATAC
>CAJLUP010000208.1 GCA_905209865.1 uncultured Lachnospiraceae bacterium | reverse complement strand
TATGTGCAAACTCTTCTGTCACAGTATCTTCACCATGTACTACAAACACCCTCTCAACAGGCGTGATAAATGCTCCGATCCATGCAAGCAGTCCGTTCATATCCGCATGACCGCTCACTCCATGAAGACTTTCGATATGAGCATGAACCTCGATCGGTTCGCCGAACAGCTTCACATTCTTTTCCCCTTCGATCAGACTTCGTCCGAGAGTTCCGTTTGCCTGATATCCAACGAACAAAATCGTACATTCCGGACGCCACAGGTTATGTTTTAAATGATGACGGATCCGTCCGGCATCACACATTCCGGATGCCGATATGATCACTTTCGGTTTCTCAATAAAATTGATCATCTTGGAATCGTCGCTCGTAGTCGATATATGAAGTCCCGGAAATACAAGAGGATTAATTCCGGCATTGACAAGTTCCATCGCCTCTTTATCAAAGCAGTCACGCATATTCATTGTGAATACCTTCGTTGCCTCAATCGCAAGCGGGCTGTCAAGATACACATCAAAATCTTCATACTCAGGAAGAAGATGCCGCTCTTTGATCTCCCGGATAAAATAAAGCATCTCCTGAGTTCTTCCAACGGCAAACGAAGGAATCACAACATTGCCTCCCCGGTCAAACGTCTCTTTGATAATCCGGGTAAAATCTCCGAGATAATCCGGTTTTTCTGCTGTATGTATCCGGTTTCCGTAAGTAGACTCCACAACGATATAATCCGCCGACTCTGTATAACTTGGATCTTTAATGATCGGCTGGTCTACATTTCCGATATCTCCTGAGAAAACAATTTTCTTCGTCACATCCCCTTCGGTTGCCCACACTTCGATACTTGCCGATCCAAGCAGATGTCCAACGTCCGTAAAGCGGATTTGAATCCCGTCGCAGATCGTGATCCGTTCTCCATATCCGCACGGCACGAGCAATTCGATCGCATCCAGCGCATCCTGCATTACATATACCGGTTCAAACTCCGGTTTTCCTGCTCTTCTCCCTTTTCGGTTTCTCCATTCTGCCTCAAATTCCTGAATATGGGCACTGTCTCGAAGCATGATGTTACATAGATCTGCGGTTGCAAATGTAGTAAAAATCTGACCCTTAAATCCGTTCTTTGTCAATCTGGGAAGCATTCCCGAATGGTCAATATGTGCATGGGTCAAGAACACATAATCAATCTCATTTTCAGGAATCGGAAGTCCCGGATTCTCATACAGATCCGG
>CAJLUP010000207.1 GCA_905209865.1 uncultured Lachnospiraceae bacterium | reverse complement strand
TAATGGTAAGTTGAAAATCATCTGAATTTTGTTACATATCCTTTAGAATTTCACGATTTTTAAGAGAAAAAAGCGAGGGAAGTTTATGATTAAAAAACTAATAAAAAAAGAAAAGAAGCAGCTTATCGCCTTATTCATATCACTTATATCTCTTATTATATTTTCTTTGATGGACAATAAAATAGATAAACTTTTTCTGTTTTTCTTTATTGGGGATTTAATTATTATATTTATCGACGTTTGTTTGGAACTTAAAAGGTATTGGAAAGATAAAAAGTAGCATTTTAAAAGAGACATCCATCGATCGCACAGTTTTCATTCGATTAGAAACCGTAAGATCATCTGATGTCTCTTTTTTGTGACGGCGATTGCTTTTTACAGCATCTCTTTTCTTAATTCTTCTCCGCTTTTTGCGCTTAAATATGCCGGTGCGATATCGAATACTGTCTTGCATCCGCTCTGACCTTCCGCAGCAAGTCTGTAGGCTGCGCGGGCATATGCAACGATCACGGAAGACGTAAACTCAGGATTGGAGTCTAATTTCAAGCTGTACTCGATCAAATGACTGTTTTCTCCATCCCAGCCTGTCTTTCCGCTTCTGAGTACGAAACCGCCGTGCGGGATTCCGCTGTGATCGCGTTTCAACTCTTCTTCGCTTATAAAATGAACTGTCGTATCATAATCGGCAAAATAGTTCGGCATTGATTTGATCTCT
Organism: uncultured Lachnospiraceae bacterium; assembly: GCA_905209865.1. GTDB lineage: Bacteria > Bacillota > Clostridia > Lachnospirales > Lachnospiraceae > Mediterraneibacter. The sequence goes on along the minus strand of CAJLUP010000207.1, from coordinate 530 downwards.
GCTTCTACTTTTGCCGCATCTGCGCCTTCTTCAAGGACAACAAAGCACTCTCTTGTATGTTTCTGCCGTGTCGTAAGATCCGGGTTTTCTCCGTTTCGCACTGCCTCAAGAGCTGCTTCTGACGGAATCGTATACTGTTTTCCGTCTTTTACGCCTTCTACTCTTCTGATCGCATCGGAATGACCCTGGCTTACTCCTTTTCCCCAGAACGTATAATCTTTTCCGTCAGGAAGGATTGCGTTTGCATACAATCTGTTCAAAGAGAACATACCCGGATCCCAGCCTACGGAAATAATTCCGACTTTTCCGCTCTCTTTTGCCGCCTCGTCTACATTCGCAAAATGCTCCGGAATACGGGCGTGTGTATCAAAACTGTCAATAACATTGAACAGCTTTGCAAACTCCGGTGTCTGTTTCGGAAGATCCGTCGCACTTCCTCCGCAAAGGATCAAGACGTCGATCTTATCTTTCCAGTCTGCGGCGTCATCTACACTGCATACCGGAACTCCTTCTGTCAAAATTGTCACGCC
>CAJLUP010000206.1 GCA_905209865.1 uncultured Lachnospiraceae bacterium | reverse complement strand
TAAATATCTTTAAAAGAATCATAACTAACTCGTTCTAAATCGGACGCTCGATTCGGATCTTAACGAGATTTGCCGAGCGTTTTTTCAAATCCTTTTTATATCCGATACCCCGGTATCTCTTAATCTGACATACAGTTCTGCCCATTTGATCAGACACCTGCTCTTCTGTTGCGCCATACGCAAACAGATTAAATGCACAACAATTTCTAAGCGCTTCTGCACTGTATGATGGAATTTTAGCTTTTTCACAATATTTTTTCATCATCCGACTAATATACATCGTATTCAATGGATTTTTATTTCGATTATAAAAAAGCGAAGTTTCTCCCTCCCACTCTTCCAAATAAGAAAACAAGATTATTTTCGCGTCTTCCGGAATATAGCATGGCTCGTTTCGTCCACTTAAAAATACATACAGATCCTCTTCATATTGCGCAAAATCTTCCGGTCCTTTCAATGCTGTAATCTCTGTAGAAGAAAGCCCCACACGATACATCAGTGTTAAAATAGTATATACCATCCGATTCTCCGAAGCCGCTCTCAGCAGTTGATCCACATGTTCCACCGGGATCATACGAGCCAAATCTTTTTCTTTTGCCAGTCGTTTTAGATAGGGCGCAAAATAATCCTCACGCAATATTGAATCCGTTTCGACAATTTTTTCTTCAGAGCATTCCTCTTGAAAAAATTGTGCAAAAGAATGAAGTTCCCGGAACTTTTTCGTTACTGTCAATGGAGCGATTTTCCCATTTTGAATATTTGTCTTCATATACGCATGATATTTTTCTACGTCTGATGGCATTGTCTGCAAAAAACGCTTTCCGGTAAAACGGCAAAATTCAGATAGATCCGATCGATATGATGCCTCTGTCACCGAACTTCGAAATCTTCTGCGAAATGAATCCCACTCTTCTTGTTCTATACAATTTTTAAAAAAATCAAATTTTTCACTTTTTGTATTGACATATTCAGGTTCTGCGTTTTGGCTCATCGATTCACCTCTCCTGCCTTGTTTGTATCAAGCTTTTTAAATGTTATTAGTTTAATTCATACTATAACATTTTATTCTTTTTTTGACAAGTAACATTTGCATTGCTACTCATCAAACTCTAATACTGCGATATGAAACTGCGGTGTTTCTTTTAATTCTTTTACAACACCTTTCCTTGTTTTCAGCCGCTCCGCCTGTTTAAAATTCGCACTCATCCCAAGTGCATGTTCAATCGTATAATAATAAGATGTCGGAAGAACGCCTTCTGTCACACCTACTTCCATCCCTGGCTTTAAAGCTTCTGTATCCTCGATCGTAAACTCCATTTCCCGCATGTTTTTTCTACTCCTCTTCTATCTTTTACTGCCTGTTGTTCCTGC
>CAJLUP010000205.1 GCA_905209865.1 uncultured Lachnospiraceae bacterium | reverse complement strand
GAAAGGATGGAACACAGGGGAGATGAGCGGGGGCACAGAGAAAATGAGCGGGACTGAAAAAGGCATTAAGATCGTGACGGGAGGAGCGTTTCAGGGTAAACGAAAGTATGCCATGGAATGTTATCCTGAATTAAACTGGAGCAGCGGAGCCGACTGTAGTTTAGATAAAGTCGGAATTTGGGAAGCGGTAGATCAGTTTCATCTTTTTGTGCGTCGCTGGCTGGAAGCAGGGCGTGGGAAAGAGCAATTACTGGAAGCAATCGGTGCTGAAGATCGGAATCTTGTGATCGTCAGCGATGAGATCGGATGCGGTCTTGTTCCGGTGGATGCTTTTGAGAGGGAATACCGGGAGACGGTCGGTCGGATCATGACAGAACTGACTGCAAAGGCAGTGCGGGCAGATCGCGTGATCTGCGGGATCGGTCAAAGGATCAAATGAGAAGAAAACAGATAGGAGGAATTCGAAGAAGATGATGTTGAGAGAAATAGAAAAAGTGCTTCCGTCTGATATTGAAAAAAGAAGCTTTGAAATCATTACAGAGGAGCTGGGAGACAAAAAACTGATTCCGGGTACAGAGATGATCGTGAAAAGATGTATTCATACGAGCGCGGATTTTGATTATGCAGACAATCTTGTGTTTTCGGACAATGTAGTTGAAAAGGCGCTGAAAGCAATCCGAAACGGCGCGTCTGTCGTGACGGATACACAGATGGGAAAAGCGGGGATCAATAAAAAATGTCTTGCGCGATACGGCGGAGAAGTCTATTGTTTTATGTCTGACGAAGATGTGGCTCAGGCGGCAAAGAAAAATAAAAAGACGCGGGCTGCTGCCAGTATGGACAAGGCGGCAAAATTGGGAAATCATGTGATCTATGCGATCGGGAATGCGCCTACCGCGCTTGTTCGTCTGTATGAATTGATCAAGGAAGGTCGGATCAATCCTGAGCTTGTTATAGCAGTTCCGGTCGGATTTGTGAATGTTGTCCAGTCGAAAGAGCTGATCCTGAGTCTGGAAGATACTCCGCATATCGTAGCAAGAGGACGCAAAGGCGGCAGTAATATTGCGGCATGTATATGTAATGCGCTTTTGTATATGGAAGACGGAGGAGCGGGAAGATGAAAAAACCGTATTTTCCTATGTTTGTCGATCTTGCAGGAAAACAGATCAAGGTAATCGGCGGCGGAAAGATCGCGCTGAGGCGGGTGAAGACATTGCTTTGTTTTGGTGCAGACATCTGTGTGATCGCACCGAAGATTCGAGAAGAGTTTTATTCTTTGGAGTCGGAAGGAACACTTACTTTTTTTGAAAGAGAGTATGAGAAAAATGATATACAAGGCGCGGATCTTGTGATTGCGGCATCAAACGGTAAGGAAGTAAATCGTTACGTGTATGAAGCATGTAAAGAGGCAGG
>CAJLUP010000204.1 GCA_905209865.1 uncultured Lachnospiraceae bacterium | reverse complement strand
CAAAATGTCCTCGTATTTCCCGCCGAAACAACACCTCGTATCTCTTTTTTCTCCCGCTTTCCCTCAATCCTGTTTCCGGTCAAAACAACCGCTCCATACCTGATGTTCCACGCCGAATGATTTGCCACTGTGATTCCTGCCCTGATTTTCTTTCCTTCTTCTCCGATTGCAGGAATTCTTGTCAAATCTGTTTCCCCTTTATCCCTCTGAAACAGCAAAAAAGCAAAGGACAAAAACGGATACAGCATAATAAATACAAGAAATCCAGAGAGCACCGTATCGTCATACATAAAAAACAAATATACCACAACAGTCAGAACTGCCGCATATCCGATCATCCTTTTGACCATCTATTCTCCCTCACCGCTTTGATTTCATCGTCGGTGTCGGAACATTCTCCAACACACGCCGAATCAATTCCTCCACTTTCACATGTCCTACCTTTGCCTTCATATTCAAAATGATACGATGTCTTGCAACCGGCAGAAACGCTTCCTGCACATCAGAAGGAACAACATATTCTCTTCCCTTCAGCCATGCACATGCCTTCGCCATTGCGGTCAAAGCAACCGTTCCTCTCGGACTTATCCCAAGCTCCGTCCATTCATCTTCTCTTGTCGCCTTTGCAAGTTCTGCGATATAAGAAAAAATCTTGTCATGCACAAAAATCTCTCTTACTTCTTTTTGCATTGCCGTCAGTTCTGCCGCATTTACGACCGGACACACCAAATCGCTGACTTTCTCTGCCATCTGTCCGCGTTTCAAAATCTCAATTTCCTCTTCCACAGACGGATACCCCATACTCACACAGATCATAAACCGATCAAGCTGTGACTCCGGCAGAAGCTGTGTTCCGGCAGAACCGACAGGATTCTCCGTAGCGATTACAATAAACGGAACCCCTGTTTTATAAGTGTTTCCATCTACTGTCACCTGATGCTCTTCCATCACTTCCAAAAGCGCCGACTGTGTCTTCGGGGAAGTACGGTTGATCTCATCTGCCAAAAGAAGATTACATATTACCGCTCCGGGCTGATAGACAAAACTCCCCGATTCTTTGTCATATACTGTAAATCCCGCCAAATCAGCAGGCAGTATGTCCGGCGTAAACTGTACGCGGTTTACCTCAAGCCCCATCGCGCGGGAAAACGAAAGCGCCATCGTTGTTTTCCCTGTTCCCGGAATATCTTCAATCAAAATATGCCCGCCAGCAAGAATTGCAGTCATAATCATTTTTAAAATGTCTTCCTTCCCGATAACTGCTTTGCCTACTTCCTCTATAATTAACTGTGCACGATATCTGTTTTCTCCCATAAATCAATCTCCCCTGATTGTCCCGCCAAATCTGTTTCTTTGTTTCACTCATTTTATACATTCGGCTTTTGCCTTACCTATACTCTACCGTATCGGGTATTAAAATGTAGCCAGTTCCCCTCATGCGTTGATTTTACTGGGTTTAACTG
>CAJLUP010000203.1 GCA_905209865.1 uncultured Lachnospiraceae bacterium | reverse complement strand
ACGGCGGCAAAAGAGATTAGAAAACTGGAAGAAAAGGCGAAGATCACAATGATCTCTGCAGATGAGCATGTGCATTCCCGTTGTATGCTGCACAAATATCTTTCTCATGAAAGGACGGCAGAAGAACTTTCGTTTGTAGAAGAAGATTTTTTTGAAAAGAATCGGATTGGAGAAGTTCACGGACAGATCGAAGCGATCGATACAGTTGATCGGGTAGTCGATACAAAAGAAGGAGAATCGATCTGTTATGATAAACTGCTTATTTCGACAGGAGCAAACAGTTTTATCCCTCCGGTCGGAGATCTTCGAAAGGCGAAAAATGTATTTGGTCTGCGGCATTTGAAAGATGCGCAGGCAATCGATAAAATGTCAGAAAATGCAGAAAAGATTCTGATCATTGGATCAGGTCTTGTGGGACTGGATGCAGCGTACGGTTTGATCGAGCGGGGGAAACAGGTGACAGTTGTGGAAATGGCAGAACAGATCCTTCCGGTACAGCTTGATGCTCATGGCGCAGAAGCATATCAGGAGCTGTTTGAACAGGCCGGAGTGAAATTTTATCTCGGATGCAGAGCGGACGGCGCCGTATGTGAAGAGGATGGCATGATCCGTACTGTTACGCTTGATACGGGGAGAAAACTTTCCTGTGATCTGATTATTGTGGCTGCGGGAGTCCGTCCGGCAGTTGAGTTCCTTGATCAAAGCGGGATAGAGACAGACAGGGGGATTAAAGTAAACGCAAAGATGGAGACAAACGTGCCGGATGTATATGCTGCCGGAGATGTTACCGGATTATCCGGTATTTGGCCGAATGCTATGAAACAAGGACAGACGGCGGCGCGGAACATGTGTGGTGTCTTGACTGAGTATACGGATACTTTTGCCGTGAAAAATACGATTAACTTCTTCGGACTTGTCACCCTTTGTCTTGGAAAGATTAAAGCAGAGGCGGAAGACGAGGTTTTCACAGAAGAAGACAGAAACGGATATCGGCGCCTGATCTTAAGAAACGGAATCGTACAGGGGATCCTGTTGCAGGGAGACATTTCGCATTCTGGGATTTGGCAATATATAATAAAAAACCGGATTGAGATTGGTTTTTTGAAGGAAAAAATTTTTCAGATTACGTTTGCAGACTTCTATGAAACAGCAGAACGTGGAAAATATGTGTGGAAGACGGACAAAAGCCGACAAAAAGCCGACAAAACGCTTGACGCAATGACATAAAACCATTAAAATATTATATGCGAATTATAGCAGAAATATTTGCAAAATTTTTTAGGAGGTCATTGTGACATGGCAAAATGGGTTTATATGTTCACAGAAGGTAACGCAGATATGAGAAACCTTCTCGGTGGAAAAGGCGCAAACCTTGCAGAGATGACAAGTCTTGGACTCCCGGTACCGCAGGGATTCACGGTAACAACAGAGGCTTGTACACAGTATTATGAAGATGGACGTAAGATCAACGACGAGATCATGGCGCAGGCTATGGAAGGCGTTAAGA
>CAJLUP010000202.1 GCA_905209865.1 uncultured Lachnospiraceae bacterium | reverse complement strand
TTATTTGCGCTTGCGCCTCCGTCTACATTCAGGGAAGAAAGAGCGATGCCGGAGTCAGCTCTCATTGCCTCAAGTACATCATTTACCTGATAGGCGATGGATTCAAGGGTCGCGCGGATAATATGGTATTTGTTCACTCCACGGGTAATGCCGACGATCGTTCCGCGCGCATATTGATCCCAGTGAGGAGCGCCAAGTCCTGTGAATGCCGGAACAACGTAACACCCATTTGTCGTATCTACTTTTGAAGCCATGTATTCCGAATCTTCGGAAGAATCGATGAGACGCATCTCATCTCTGAGCCATTGAATGGCGGCACCGGCTACGAAAATAGATCCTTCCAGCGCATAATTGACTTTCCCGTCTAATCCCCATGCAATCGTAGTTACAAGCCCGTTTTTGGAGAATACAGGCGTTTCTCCGGTGTTCATCAAGAGAAAACATCCTGTGCCGTAAGTATTTTTCGCTTCGCCGGGATGAAAACAGGTCTGCCCGAAGAGGGCTGCCTGCTGATCTCCTGCGGCGCCTGCGATAGGGATTGCTCCGCCGAAAAACGAAGGATCTGTCTCGCCGTAAATGCAGCTTGACGGTTTTGGTTCGGGAAGCATACTTTTTGGAATGTCAAGTTCGGCAAGAATTTCATCATCCCAGGTAAGCGTATTAATATTGAAAAGCATCGTTCTGGAGGCATTGGAATAGTCCGTCACATGAACCCGTCCCTTTGTCATTTTCCAGATGAGCCATGTTTCTACAGTCCCGAAAAGCAGTTCCTGTCGTTCGGCGCGCGCTCTTGCATCCGGAACATTGTCTAGAATCCATTTGATTTTTGTTGCTGAAAAATAAGCGTCGATGACAAGTCCGGTCTTTTGACGGAATTTCTCTGTAAGTCCTTTTCTTTTCAGGGAGTCGCAGTATTCAGAGGTGCGTCGGCATTGCCAGACGATCGCATGACAGATTGGTTCACCTGTTTTGCGATCCCAAACGATGGCGGTTTCACGTTGATTGGTGATTCCGATCGCCGCAATATCTTCTGCCGCCGCTCCGATTTTGTTCATGGCTTCTACTGCAACGCCCAGCTGACTTGCCCAGATCTCATCGGCATCGTGTTCCACCCATCCGGGATGAGGGAAATATTGAGTAAATTCTCTTTGAGCGATACTGCAAATCTCGCCTTTTTTATTGAAGAGGATGCATCGGTTACTTGTTGTTCCGGCATCCAAAGACATAATGTATTTTGACATGATAAACCTCCTGCAGCAGTCTGTTCTGCCTTAAGTTCTTATAAAAATGAATTTCTTTCATAGAGATATTAATTGTTATTATAGCAGTTGAAGAAGGAAAAGACTATATTTTCTCATCCCTTTTCTATTCTCATTGAGAAATGCTTTTGATATAAGAAAAAGTATGATATAATCGTAAAGACACCGTCAGGTAGTGGACGGATCGGCGAAAGAAAAAAGGAATAAGAGAGATGGAGAGTGAAGTATGGACGGATCAATGTTTATTGGAACATGGTGGGCTCTTGTCCCGCCGCTGCTTGCAATCGTGCTCGCATTTATAACAAAAGAGGTATACAGTTCTTTGTTTATTGGAATTTTAGTAGGAGCCATGTTT
>CAJLUP010000201.1 GCA_905209865.1 uncultured Lachnospiraceae bacterium | reverse complement strand
GGTCTTTTTGCAATGGCGATGAGCCAAAGTCCGGGTTTGCCCGAGACCTTGGCGACCGCTTGCAATCCCGGAATGTGCCTCTTGGAACTTCCGATGATTTGTGTGCTATTTCAATAATTGTTAAATGAATAAACACAAATTCATCACATTCTTTGGCTATGATAAGACCATAGAAAAAAAGAAAGAAAGCGGGTAGTGTTATGGACAATCAGTATAATTATTATAATCCAAATGATCATTCACAAAATGAGGATCAGAAAAACGTAAATTTTCAAACTGAAAATGACCAAAACGGAGCTCAGACAGGCGGCGGAGCTTTTCAGTGGCATCCGAACGGAGATCCCCACAAGAAAGAGAAAAAGTCACATAAAAATGCGCTTCGAACGGTTGCGATTGTCGGCTTTGCTATTTTGTTTGGTGTGGTTTCAGGAGGAGTTTTTCTTACAACAACTTTGATAGGAAACCGGGTGCTTGGATTATCAGATTCTTCAATATCCACTGCGGCATCTTCGGAAAAAGTGAGCAACGGAACACCTCTTTCAAAATCTTCAAGCGTTGTCACATCTGATGTGTCGGAAGTGGTAGATCAGGTGATGCCGTCTATCGTTTCGATTACAAGTATGTCTGTGGAAGAAGTAAGAAGCTTTTTCGGAGGTACTTACGAACAGCAGACGCAGGGAGCAGGTACCGGAATCATTATCGGAAAAACGGATACAGAATTATTGATCGTGACGAATAATCATGTTGTTTCTGGAAGCGATACACTTACAGTTGCATTTATGGATGAATCAACAGTAGAGGCAAATATTAAAGGAACGGACTCACAATATGATGTTGCAGTTATCGCAGTTCCACTGGAAAATATCTCAGATGAAACGTTGGATGTGATTGCTGTTGCCACTCTTGGCGACTCTACAAGCTTAAAAGTTGGTGAACCGGCGATTGCCATCGGAAATGCACTTGGTTATGGACAGTCTGTTACGACAGGCGTTATCAGCGCTTTGAACCGTTCGGTTTCTATGACGAATGAACAGACAGGTGAGACGCAGGATAACGGAGTGAAATTGATCCAGACAGATGCGGCAATCAATGAAGGTAACAGCGGTGGAGCTCTTGTCAATGTAAATGGAGAGGTAATCGGTATTAACTCTTCAAAATTAGTAGGAGACAGCGTGGAAGGAATCGGATATGCAATTCCGATCAGTGATGTAAGCGATCTGATTGAAAATCTTATGAATAGAGAAACAAAGACAAAAGTAGCGGAAGAAGAACGTGGTCTTATCGGTATTACCGGAATCAGTGTTTCAGATGCATTTTCACAGCAGATCGAGATGCCGGCAGGTGTATATGTAACAGAAGTTGCGAAAGACGGCGGCGCAGCGAAAGCCGGAATGACAAAAGGATGTATCATCACAGCGATTAATGATACGACAGTAGACAGTATGGATGCGCTTCAAGAAGAACTCCAGTATTATGCAAAAGGCGATACTGTGACTTTAAAACTTCAGATCCCGCAGACAAACGGAGAATATGAAGAGCAGACGATCGAAGTAACGCTGCAGTAAAAGATAATAGCAGGAAAAGACAGATGCAGTGAAGAATACATGTAGGAAAGAGCGGATTTGGAAACGCGAAAAAGTGAAGATATAGAAAAGAGCATCTGCAGCAGAAATAAAATTCTCTCCCGAAAACAGCAATTTCAGATCGGGAGAGAATTTTTAATACAAAAACTTACTAAATTTCTGATTATCTTTTCATAAGTTGGTAAATGCCGATATAT
>CAJLUP010000200.1 GCA_905209865.1 uncultured Lachnospiraceae bacterium | reverse complement strand
ATTTGATCCCGGTATTTTTTCAATCGGAGATACACTTACAGCATCGAAAGAAAAATTTGCCTACGAAGGGATTCCGACATTTGCGCCTGAACATTTTGCAAGAGTGCGCCAGGTTGATACGATGAAGAGAAAACAGTTTGTCAAAGGGATCAATCAGATCGCGCAGGAAGGTGCAATTCAGATCTTTCAGGAATATAATACGGGAATGGAAGAAATTATTGTCGGTGTTGTCGGCGTCCTGCAGTTTGATGTGTTGAAATACCGGTTGAAAAATGAATATAACGTAGAAATTCTTCTTGAAAATCTTCCGTATGAGTATATTCGCTGGATTGAAAGTGTGGATACGGATCTCGACCGTATAAGCGGAACGTCAGATATGAAGAAGATCAAAGATTTGAAAGACCGTCCGCTTCTTTTGTTTATCCATGAGTGGAGTATTCGAATGACCCTTGAAAGAAATGAAGGTCTTGTGCTTTCGGAATTTGGAAGATCTTAAAATGCGGGTTTGACAGGCAGTGAACTTTTTCTTTGCAAACGGATAGAGATTTGTTATAATGAGAAAAGAGATTATACAAAACGGGAGGTTTTGAATATGGCTAAGGACGAAAGAAATACTTATACAATACAAAATGATGCGAGTTTAGGCGAAGTGAAGATCGCGGATGAAGTTGTTGCGATCATCGCGGCTTTGGCTGCTACGGAAGTAGACGGCGTCGCTTCTATGGCGGGAAATATCACAAATGAAGTGATCGGAAAGCTGGGAATTAAGAACCTGTCAAAAGGAGTAAAGGTGGATGTGCTGGAAGGAGTTGTTACTGTTTCTCTCGCATTGAACCTGAAATATGATTACAGTATCATGGAAGTGACGAAAAAAGTGCAGGAAAAGGTGAAAAATGCAGTTGAGAATATGACGGGGCTTGAGGTTGCGGATGTCAATATTAAGGTTGCCGGAGTAGAGATGGAGAAACAGGACTGATCTGCTTTTGAGCTGCCATGTATGATGAGGCGTACCGCCCTTGACATTGATACTAAGGGATGTCGCAAGACATCCTTTTTCAATATTGCAGACCGACGGTTTCAGAAAGATACCTATATCAGAAAAGGGATATAAGCACAAAAGAAGAGCTGTGCGGACTGCCAGATGATGATTAAGACGATAGAGAGGAAATACTATGTTAAGAACGGAACTTCGGGAACATATATTTAAAATGCTTTTCCAGGTTGAATTTAATGATTCTGCTGCTATGGCGGAAAATATGAACTATTATTTCGAGACGCTGGAAGATGCCGAAGAGAAAGATAAACAGTATATACAGAATAAGTATGAGGCAGTCGTGTCACATACAGAAGAAATCGACGAACTTTTGAATGAGAATGCAACAGGATGGAAAACGACAAGAATGAACAAAGTCGATCTGTCAATTTTGAGGTTGGCAGTTTATGAGATAAAATGGGACGAGGATGTTCCTGACAAAGTTGCAATCAACGAAGCAGTCGAACTGGCAAAACGCTTCGGAGGGGACAGCAGTCCGTCCTTTGTGAATGGTGTGCTTGCAAAATTTGCAAAACAGGAGTCGTAAAAATGTCTAACATTTATACAGTGAAGCAGGTTAATTCTTATATCAAGAATATGTTTACACAAGATTTCATGCTGAACCGTATCTATGTAAAAGGAGAGATTTCTAACTGCAAATATCACACATCGGGACATATTTATTTTTCTTTGAAAGATGAGTCCGGCACGATCGCCTGTGTTATGTTTGCAGGTTCCAGAGCGGGACTTTCTTTTACACTGAAAAATGGACAGCAGGTGATTGTGT
>CAJLUP010000199.1 GCA_905209865.1 uncultured Lachnospiraceae bacterium | reverse complement strand
TCCTTTTAAAATATAGGGAGTATCTCTGCTAAATTCCGTGTTTCTTATAAGAGACGCCGCATCTGCTCCCATAAACCCTGCCCATGCATATTCCCACGGCATATCGGCATCCGCCTGATACCGCAGTTCTACTCCCGGATAAAGAATGAATGTATCACCGGCTTCCAAATGCTTTGACACGTTTTTCGTACAATAATATCCGCTTCCTGATAGAATATGGTGAATGCAGTAATGATCTCTCACCCCCGGTCCCCATTGATAATTCGGTTCACATCTTTGATATCCGACATTATATACAGACAAAGAATTAAGCAGATTCTCTCCCACTTTATATGAATGTTTATATGACTCTGACATCGTATTTCCTTTCTTGGCAACTCCTCATATATGTCTGTAGTTAAACCACATCTATTATAAGCTTTTTCTCCTGCTAAGCGCAACATTTTTACATGAATCTGCACGGATTTTTTATATACCTTTTCCGGCTTTCATTCTATACTATAAACAGAGAATCTATTATCGGTTTATTTTTTATTTCACTATAAAACAAAAGGAGTACGATTATGTTTTATGAATCAATCAAAAAATTAGTGCAGTATGGAATCAACACCGGTCTTACACCAGAATGCGAACGTGTTTACACAACAAATCTTTTGCTGGAGCTTTTCCACGAAGACAATTACGAAGACATCGACTGCGATGTAACAGATCTGGATCTTGAAACAATCCTGAAAGAGCTTTTAGACGAAGCAGTAAAACGCGGGATCATAGAAGACAGCGTTACATACCGTGATCTGTTCGATACGAAAATGATGAACTGTCTGATGCCCCGTCCGGCACAGATTCAAAAAGAATTTAAAGAAAAATATAACATTTCCCCTGAAGAAGCGACTTCCTACTATTATAAATTAAGTCAGGACAGCGATTATATCCGCCGCTACCGCATTAAAAAAGACCGGAAGTGGACGGTGGAAACAAAATACGGAACACTGGATATTACGATCAATCTTTCAAAACCGGAAAAAGATCCGAAAGCGATCGCGGCGGCAGGAAAGGCAAAATCCGTTTCCTATCCGAAGTGTCAGCTCTGCATGGAAAACGAAGGATATGCAGGCCGCTCCAACCATCCTGCAAGAGAAAATCATCGAATTATTCCGATTACGATCCAGGGAACTAATTGGGGCTTTCAATATTCTCCTTATGTTTATTATAACGAGCACTGTATCGTCTTTAACGGAGAACATATTCCGATGAAGATCGATCGGAATGCATTTGCAAAATTATTTGATTTTATCAAATTATTCCCCCACTATTTTCTCGGATCAAACGCAGATCTTCCGATCGTAGGGGGCTCGATCCTAAGCCATGACCACTTCCAGGGAGGAAATTATACTTTCGCAATGGCAAAAGCTCCGATCATCGAAAACTTTACTGTACCCGGATACGAAGACGTAACGGCAGGTATTGTAAAATGGCCTCTTTCTGTTATCCGACTGCGCGGAGAAAACACAGATCGGATCATTGATCTTGCAGAGCATATCCTTTCAAAATGGCGCTCTTATACAGATGAAGAAGCTTTTATTTTCGCTGAGACAGATGGTGTTGCGCATAACACGATCACTCCGATCGCCCGTAAAAAAGACGGTCTGTACGAATTGGATCTGACACTTCGAAACAACATTACGACCGAAGAACACCCTCTCGGCGTGTATCATCCGCATGAGGAACTTCACCATATCAAAAAGGAGAACATCGGTCTGATCGAAGTTATGGGACTCGCAGTACTTCCTGCAAGGCTCAAAGGAGAAATGGAACTTCTGAAAGAATACATTTT
>CAJLUP010000198.1 GCA_905209865.1 uncultured Lachnospiraceae bacterium | reverse complement strand
AACAAACGGAACAGAAAATAAAACCGTAGAAATCCGTGTCGGGGAAAATGTTTCTGGATTTTCCATGGAATTATGGACAGATATTCCAAATGTCCTGTCAATATCTATTATCTCCCCTTCGGGGGAAGATACGTCCAGAATCCCTTTTCAGGCAGGAGCCAGCGCAGAGATCGACTTCTTGTTTGAACGTACAAAAGTATCCGTTGATTATCGCATCCTCGTTGAAAAAAGTACCTCTGAACTTGTATTTTTCCGATTTAACCGTCCTGCCGCAGGTATTTGGAAGATTGTCATCGAACCTGTCATCATCACCGACGGTCAATTTCATATGTGGCTTCCGGTCACAGAATTTATTGACGGAGAAGTGTATTTTCTCGAATCTGACCCCTACTATACTTTGACGAATCCCGCAAATACACAAAGCCCTATCGTTGTTTCATATTATAACGGACCGACAGGCGCTGTGGCGCAGGCTTCCGGCAGGGGGTATACGAGATCCGGTCAGATCAAGCCTGACTTGACCGCTCCGGGAATCAATATCCGTGGTCCTGTTGCCAATGGGCGGTTTGAAACGCGTTCCGGCTCCTGTGCAGCCTGTGCGGTCACTGCCGGAGCTGTAGCGTTAATGCTGGAATGGATCCTCTATATCCAAAAAGCTCCGGGTATAGATTCCTTCCAAATCAGAAGTCTTCTCATACTCGGAGCACTCCGTCCCGATACGATGGAATATCCTAATCGTGAATGGGGATACGGACAATTAAATCTTTATAATACATTTGAAGTAATGCGAAGATTATAACATCTAAACTTAGCGGTAACGAACCTTCACATCACCGTCTTCACTCATGACGGAGATCTTCTTTCCTGCATTTTTCTCTGATGCTAATATCCGGTAAGATACTTCTCCGTCTTCTTCTCTATACAGATCATGAGGCGCATTTTCCGGCAGGGAAAGATCCCCATATTCAAGCTGCAGATCGAATTGATACTGCTCCATCACTTCAGGAAGGACAAGATCTACGTCTCCGCACTCTGTCTGGCAAGTCAGATTTTCCAGTTTTTTTGCATCCCATTGAAGATCTCCGTATTCTAATGTCAGATCTGCCGAGGAACAGGATACTTCCCGTGTCAGCACATCTCCGTCCTGTGCTTCCACTGCCATGTTTTCAAATGAAACCCGTTCCATATCCACTTCTCCGCACTCTGCCTGTACAGTAAGATCTTTGCCTGAAACATCGGCAAGTGTACTGTCGCCATAATCCGATTGTAATAGAAAGGTTCCCGTTTTCAGTGTGTCAACAGATGCATCTCCGTCATTTAAGATCAATTCCATAGATGTCGTTTCCGACTGCTCCAGTTTTACATCACCGCTGTCTGCTTCGATCGAAACTGCCTTCCCGTTCACAGCGGACCATCTGACATCCCCGTAATCATTATAAATATCTGCCGCATCGAGAACCGTTCCTTTTGGCACATAAACTTTGATATATGAATCCTCTCCTGATACATTTCCTATGCTCAATCCAAACATGCCTGTCATATATCCGTCATGATCCTGCTGGGTAAATGAAAGTTTTCCATTTTTAAGTTCATATTTCGGTTCACTATAATTCCCGTCAAGGGTATATTCAATATAATATTTTCCATCTTCAGAAGCGGCAACGGACACATCTGCTTCCGATCCTATATAGAGACTCAATTCCGAAAAAGGATCGATCTCTTTCTTTTCCTGACGATAAGGAGTTCTCTGATCATATGGGGAACGAATTCCGTCTTTTGTAAAAACAACACCCGGCCAGCCGCCTAACGCGATTCCTGCTCCCATGAGAACAACTCCCGCTCCGGCCGTCACTGCTGAAGTGATTAAGATTCGCTTAGTTATTTTTTTCATTTTTTCTTCCT
>CAJLUP010000197.1 GCA_905209865.1 uncultured Lachnospiraceae bacterium | reverse complement strand
TATTATCTTAAATATCTCTATGTAAACAGGAAGAGGAACGACGAGAAATGAAAGAGATGAAGATCCGTTCAAATGAAGCGGGACAGCGATTTGATAAATTTTTAGGAAAGTATTTGGATCAGGCGCCGAAAAGCTTCCTCTATAAAATGCTTCGAAAAAAGAATATTACATTAAACGGAAAAAAGGCTTCTGGAAATGAAATTTTATCGGTTGGTGATACAGTAAAGTTATTCTTTTCTGATGAAACGATTGCAAAATTTTCAAAAGTACCGGAAGAACTTTTTATACCGGTAAGCGAAAACAGAAAAAAAGACAAAGTGAACCTTGATATTTTATATGAAGATGAAAATGTGATCTTTGTGAACAAGCCAGTCGGCATGCTTTCTCAAAAAGCAAACAAAGATGATGTTTCCCTCGTGGAGTATCTTATAGAATATCTTTTAGAAACAGGGCAGGTTACAAAGGAAGAATTAAAAACGTTCCGCCCGTCTATCTGCAATCGGCTCGACCGGAATACAAGCGGGATCGTTGCCGGAGGAAAAACCTTAAATGCATTGCAGATATTAAGCGAAATGTTCCGAAAGCGTACATTGGCTAAATATTATTTATGTCTCGTATCAGGAAGTGTAAAAGAGAAACAAAGAATCCAGGGCTATTTGAAAAAGAATTCAAAAGCAAATAAAGTTGCTGTCATGAACGACTGTCGAAAAGATAAGAATGCACTTCCGATTGAAACAGAGTATACGCCTCTTTGTTCAGGCGAAAATGTCACTCTTTTAAAAGTTCATCTTATCACAGGAAAAACACATCAGATCCGTGCCCATTTAGCTTCGATCGGTCATCCGATCATCGGAGATTATAAATATGGAGATTTCAAAATAAATGAAGTTTATAAAAAGAAGTATGGTCTGCAGAGCCAGCTTCTTCATGCATATCAGCTTTGTTTTCCTGACGAAGATCTCATTAAAAATCTCCCCGAAGGACAGATTACTGCACCTGTTCCTTCTCTATTTAAAAAAATCTGTACAGATAAAGGGGTGATGACAAGTGGCGACATGGAATTCCAGAGGACTTCGCGGTTCCACGCTTGAAGAATTTATTAATCAGACAAATGAACAGTATGCACAGATGAAACTTGCTTTGATTCAAAAGATACCGACTCCTATTACTCCGGTAAAAATCGAACGGGAAAGCAGACATATTACCCTTGCTTACTTCGATAAAGTCAGTACCGTTGACTATATCGGCGCCGTCCAGGGAATTCCTGTTTGCTTTGATGCGAAAGAATGTAAGACGGATACGTTCCCCCTTGCAAATGTCCATGAGCATCAGGTTGAATTCATGCAGAAATTTGAAGAGCAGGGGGGCATTGCTTTTTTGCTGATCTACTATACAACGAGAGAGGAACTGTATTATATGAGATATAGCCAAATACAGAAATTTTGGGATCGAGCAAGAGATGGCGGAAGAAAAAGCGTTCGCTTTGACGAATTAGAACCAAATTGGTTTATGGAACTGAAAAGGGGATATTTTGTTCCGTATCTTGATTGTATACAAAAAGACCTTGAAGGAAGGGATTGACAGATCAAAGGAAAATTCGTATAATATCCGAAAGTGTTTAGTGCATTAGCACAGTAAAGTGAAAGGAGCTTTATTTGTGATGGAAGAAAAACTTCATACTCCTGAAGGAGTAAGGGATATTTATAGCAGGGAATGTGAAATAAAACTCACATTGCAGAAAAAATTAAATCAAGTGCTTCATCTGTATGGATATGAAGATATTCAGACTCCGACATTTGAATACTATGATGTATTTCGGGAAGAGATCGGCTCGACTTCGACGCAGGAGCTGTATAAATTTTTTGATCGTGATGGAAATATACTGTCGCTGCGGCCGGATATTACTCCGTCGGTTGCC
>CAJLUP010000196.1 GCA_905209865.1 uncultured Lachnospiraceae bacterium | reverse complement strand
CTAGGAAATTTTCTGCAATATATAAAACGAAAATAGATCATTTTTTATTATGAAATGGAGCGTGAGGAAATGAAGCTGTCTACAAAAGGAAGATATGGACTTCGTGCGTTGATTGATCTTGCTCAGAACAGCGGAGAAGAGCCGGTGTCTATTACAAGTATTTCAACAAGGCAGGATCTTTCGGAACGATATCTTGAACAACTGATGTCTATGCTGAAAAAGGCGGGATTAGTAAGAAGTGTACGCGGAGCAGGAGGCGGTTATGTGCTTGCCCGGAAGTTGGAAGAAATCTCTGTGGGGGATGTGCTTCGGGCATTGGAAGGCAGTCTTGAACCGGTTGATTGTGCAGGATTTGAACCGGACGGCGGCTGCAGTGTTTCCGATAGTTGTGTGACAAAGTATGTTTGGAAAAAAATTAATGACAGTATTAATCAGACAGTGGACGAGATCCGATTAGATCAACTCGTGAAGGAGAACGGAAAAACTTGTGAAAACAAACCTGATGGTTTATAAGCAGAGATGGAGGAAGAGACGATGAATAAATTGATTTATCTTGATAATGCGGCAACGACAAAAACTTCACCGGAAGTTGTAGAAGCAATGCTGCCTTATTTTACAGAACATTATGGAAATCCTTCCAGCGTATATTCGTTTGCGGCGGAAAACAAGGAAGTGATTGCGAAGCAGAGAGAAACGATTGCATCCGTGATCGGTGCGCGGGAAAATGAAATTTATTTTACAGCAGGAGGAACGGAGGCAGATAACTGGGCGCTGACAGCAACAGCAGAAGCGTACGGTGCAAAAGGAAAGCATATTATTACGACCAAAATTGAACATCATGCCGTTTTACACACATGCGAATATCTTCAGAAACGAGGATATGAGATTACGTATCTTGATGTAGATGAGTATGGAATTGTTGATCCGAAAGCGGTGGAAGCAGCGATACGGCCGGATACGATTTTGATTTCGGTTATGTCTGCAAATAATGAGATCGGCACAGTTGAGCCGATAAAAGAGATCGGGGCGATTGCTCATGAAAAAGGAATTTTGTTTCATACAGATGCCGTGCAGGCGTTTTGTCAGGTGCCGATCAATGTTGATGAATGTCATATTGACATGCTCAGCGCCAGCAGCCACAAATTAAACGGTCCGAAAGGAATTGGATTTTTATATATTCGAAAAGGCGTAAAAATCCGATCTTTGATCCACGGGGGAGCGCAGGAGAGGAGACGTCGTGCCGGGACAGAAAACGTTCCGGGAATCGTTGGTTTCGGAAAAGCAGTTGAAAGAGCGTCTGCATCCATGAAAGAACGTGCGGAGAAGGAAACACAACTTCGGGATTATCTTATTGAAAAGATTGAAAAAGAGATACCGTACTGCAGATTAAACGGAGACAGAGAGCGGCGTCTTCCGAATAACGTTAATTTTAGTTTTCAGTTTATTGAAGGGGAATCCCTTCTTATTATGCTGGATATGAAGGGAATCTGTGCTTCCAGCGGATCTGCATGTACATCGGGTTCACTGGATCCTTCCCATGTGCTCTTGGCGATCGGACTTCCCCATGAAATTGCACACGGATCATTGCGAATGACACTGGGGGCGGATACAACGAAAGAGGAATTGGATTATGTTGTATCATGCCTGAAAGAAATTATAGATCAGCTTCGGAAAATGTCTCCGCTTTATGAAGATTTTTTGAAAAAGCAGGAAAAATAAGAGAAAAAAGAAAACGAAAAACAGGAGGAAGAATGAATGTATACAGAAAAAGTAATGGATCATTTTCAGCACCCGAGAAATGTAGGAGAACTTGAGAATCCCAGTGGTGTGGGAACAGTAGGAAATGCAAAGTGCGGAGATATTATGAGGATTTATCTTGATATTGATGAGAATCAGATTATCCGTGATGTAAAGTTTAAAACATTTGGATGCGGAGCTGCG
>CAJLUP010000195.1 GCA_905209865.1 uncultured Lachnospiraceae bacterium | reverse complement strand
GGGCGGCAGGCGTTACGATGGCTGGTTCGGCACATGATGTGATCAACAATATTACAGAACAGATTGCCCGTCAATTTGAAGTTTTAGAGCAAAAAGAAAAAAATTCCATGGTTCAGGAATTCGGTAAGGAATAGGATCATGATAAACGGAATTTTAAATATTTATAAAGAAAAAGGTTATACTTCGCATGATGTCGTTGCCCGTTTGCGTGGAATTGTCGGACAGCGGAAGATCGGTCATACAGGAACGCTTGATCCGGATGCGGAAGGAGTGCTCCCTGTTTGTCTTGGGCGGGCAACAAAAGTGTGTGATTTATTGACTGATAAAGATAAAACATACGAAGCTGTACTTTTGCTTGGTAAAACAACAGATACACAGGATATTAGCGGAACGGTTTTGGAAGAACATGATCTGATGGAACTTGCGGAAGAGAGGGTAAAAGACTGCATAATTCATTTTGTCGGAGAATACGATCAGATTCCTCCGATGTATTCTGCCTTAAAGGTGAACGGAAAAAAGCTGTATGAACTGGCGCGGGAAGGAAAAGTCATAGAACGCAAAAGCAGAAAGGTACAGATCTACGATATTCAGGTGAAGGAAATCAGTCTTCCGCGTGTGAGGATGGAAGTTTCCTGTTCAAAGGGAACATATATCCGCACACTGTGTAATGACATTGGGGATCAGCTTGGAGTCGGAGGATGTATGGAATCGCTTCTGCGTACGAAAGTGAGCCGATTTGAACTGAAAGACAGTGTGAAGATTTCAGAGGTAGAAAAAGCAAAAGAAGAAGGAAGATTAGAAAAAATTTTACTTCCGTTAGACGAAGTTTTTGCAGAATATCCGAAAGTGATCATAAAGGGGCGCTTGGCTTTGCTTGCATATAACGGAAATCCCCTTCCGGGAGAAATTGTGAAAGAAAGACAGACGGCAGAATTTTCAGGCGTGCCGGATGAGTGTAAGAAAATCAGGGTTTATGATGAACAGGGACGGTTTATTGCAATCTACCGTTATCAAAAACAAAAACAAGTATTCCGAATTGAGAAGATGTTTTTTGATCCGGATGAAAAATAGAAGAAATTTTCATTTCATGTAATGTGGAACAATTAAGAGAAAGAGGAGATCATGGAGTACATTACGGGGATTGAACAATATAATGGAAAAGGGAAAACGGCAGTAACGCTCGGGAAATTTGATGGACTTCACAAAGGGCATCAAAAACTGATCGAGAAAATATGCAGTTACTCAAATAAAGATTGTAAAAGTGTTCTCTGTGCGTTCGATATGCATCGAGAAGCGTTAATGACTAAAAGAGAAAGACGGGAATATCTTGACGGAAAGATCGATTTTCTGATTGAATATCCGTTTACAAAAGAACTGCGGGAAATGGAGGCAGAAGTTTTTATTGAACGCATTTTATGCAAAAAACTTCACGCCTCTCATATTGTAGTAGGAAGTGATTTCGCTTTTGGATATGGGAAACGCGGCAGCATAGAGATGCTGGAGAAGTTTTCGGCAAAAAAAGGATATACGCTGGATGTTATTGAAAAAGAGCGTTATGATAAAGCGGTGATCAGCAGTACTTACATCAGAGAGGCTCTTTCGCAAGGTGATATGGATCTTGCTGCTGCATTGTTGGGGTATCCGTACTCTGTTACAGGAATTGTTCAGCATGGCAGACAACTGGGGCGCACACTCGGATTTCCGACAATGAATATCGAGCCGGAACAAGAGAAGATCCTGCCAAGGTTTGGCGTATATGCTTGCCGCATAAAAATGGATGGAAGATGGTATAACGGCGTTGGAAACGTAGGAGTGAAGCCGACGGTTACAGAAGAACATAAGCGTTTAGTTGAAGTATTTGTTTATGATTATGAAGGCGACGCCTATGGAAAGGAGATTACCGTGCAGTTTTGCGGTTTTGAAAGACCGGAAACGAAATTCTCT
>CAJLUP010000194.1 GCA_905209865.1 uncultured Lachnospiraceae bacterium | reverse complement strand
GGTGAGAGTGGAAAAGCGCTGAGTGAGGAATTAACGGAACATTACGAGGAATTAAAAAATTAACAGGATCCTCCCTTAGGGGAGGATTTTTCGTACCTTCTTATCTGTCATATTAATACTGTCAAACTAAAGAAAGAGGGAGAAGAAGATGATACGAAGAATGATTTCACAATATGAATGTGAAGTATGTGGAAAAAATCTCTTGATCGCAATGAAATTCAAGCCTGTGAAATAAAACATTACAATACAACAACAGATGTATTAGATTCATGGGAAGCGCGAAGGGCGAGATACGCAATGACAAAATCCACATATTATTTTGATCACAGCGAACACAATAAAACAGTGTTTGAAGAAAATGAAAAATCCTTGAAGAAATTTGAGGAAAGAAATAATCTTCGCCGGATCACTATCTGCTGCGGATTTTTAGACGAAGAGAATGGATTGATCGAATACATTGCAAAGGCAGGAGATGATATTATCTGCCACTGCGAGATGCACAAGAAGAGCAATGATGCAAATACTTGGGTAATTCCTGCATGGTTTACAGAAGATGGCTATAAAAACCGTGGAATTGGTACAGTTGTTCTTGCATCAGCCATACGCGACATGAAAACCATTTTTGGTATTCCGGCTCATATCGAGTATATCTGGAATGGTCAGAATCAATATGTTTATGACTGGCTGAAAAAGAATTTCGATGCCGTCTGTAAATGTCCGATTGCGGTGCAAAAAACACAACCGGGAGACGACTGGGACTCTCATATTTATGAGCTTGATTGCAACAAGGTATTGAGATTCGCAGGTATTTTATAAGGAGAAAAATATGACATTAAAAGAAAAACTGAATTTATGGGTGAAGATCACAGGATTGGATCCCAGTGAAGAAAAAACTTCTTTTTCAATCAATCTGTCCGGGAAATTATCTGATTACGACATCAAAGTTATGGACGATAAGATTAAAGAGGTGCTTCAGATTGATGAGACTGGATTATTTGCAGAAGCTTATCTTGGTATCTATTTCAAGAAATTTATCAAAGAAAAGACCGTTTCCTTAATGGATATTATTTTAAATACAGAGATGCAGGAATTGGCTGAAGATTGCAGAAAATTGTATCAGGCAATCCTGGAAACGGGAGCAGAAGAGGAGATCATCAGAAATGCAAAATCTGCACTTGACTTCTACAATCTGGAATCCGATAAACTGAGCGCCGAAAACATCATGGATATTGTTACGTCTGCAAACTACTGCATCAATAAGGGATTAAAACTTGATCAGATTGCAAAAGGCAGATTCGACGAAGGCTCTTTTAAAGCTTCTAGCGAAGTTTATATGTATAGAAGTATCAGTGACGTGATCCGTTATGCAGCAAAAGGCGCGATTACCGGTGTATCCCTGTGTTATATCAGAAATGAGAAAAATATCGATGAAAGTTACTTTGCATTTCTGATCAGAAACGGCGAAAACCTTTATATTTTATCTGCCCGGCCAGTCTACAAATATCCGATCCAGAGAAACTTTTCAAGATGTCCCGGAAGAGATATGAGCAGGCGTATCGAAGGCAACTGGTTCCCTTATTCGTCGCTTTCAGGAATTGATATAAGTGATCTGTGGGGCGGCAGCAGATACGGTGTAAGTGAAACGGATGCGGAGTTATCCAACATCATAGAAAATGATGCCGTCAGAGTAAAGATCGGCACTTTGAAATCCATGGATCAGTGCGAAGCCTTCTGGGCTGTTTACATGTTCCAGCTGATCAAAGAAAAATTCTATGACGGAAAAGTATCCTGTCCGGAATTATCCTACTGCAAGGCAAATATTATCTGTCCAGGTCTGGAAGACAACGGAAGAAAAGAGATCGTTGCTGCCGGCAATATCCCGTTGATTCCTCTTGTGGCACCGACTCTCGATGACACAAATGAACTGGAATATGACGGTCACGCTTCGCAGCATTTATACGATTATCTTATTGAAAAATACATCGATAAGGTAAATACTAAAATAATGGAT
>CAJLUP010000193.1 GCA_905209865.1 uncultured Lachnospiraceae bacterium | reverse complement strand
AGAGCCGTCTCTCTATATTCGGAAGGAAGCCGTTTTCCGGCAGTATACATGGCGTCTAACATTTCATCAAAAGGAATGAGCTGTCGGACGTTGCTCAAGGCAATTTCGGCTGCGGTCAATGCATTGGCAACCCCGGAAGCGTTTCGCATCTGGCAGGGACATTCCACAAGACCACCGACAGGATCACATACAAGTCCAAGCATATTCATCAGCACGGTAGATGCTGCGTCGAGACATTGCTGCGCAGAGCCGCCCATCAGTTCAACAGCGGCAGAAGCAGCCATTGCAGAAGCGACGCCTACTTCTGCCTGACAGCCTCCTACGGCGCCGGCAACGGTAGCGTTGCGCATGGCGAGGCAGCCGATAGCCCCTGCATTAAAAAGGGCAGAGACAATGTCGCTGTCGGAGAGGTCATAAGTTTCCTGAAGGGCGAGAAGAAGCCCGGGGACGATTCCAGCAGATCCGGCGGTAGGAGCGGCGACAATCAGTCCCATAGAGGCGCTTGTCTCAAGTACTGCCATGGAATAGGTGATTGCCAGGCTCAAAGGAGCTTTGCAAATGCTTTTCCCTGATTCCCGGTGCTGGCTGACAAGCTTTGCTTCTCCCCCGATGAGTCCGCCCATAGAAGGCTTTGGATCTTCAACTGCAAAATGAGCGGAGTCTTTCATGATCTGCCACGTTTCGGACATCTGTTGAAGAAGATCCTCTCCTGGTCTTTCTGTGAAAGTCTCTTCTCTTATAAGCATGATCTGTGAAATGGGACAGTTGTTTGTATTACATAATTCGATCAGTTGACGTCCGTTTTTAAAATCCATTAAATTACTCCTTTCTTGCTGGGAAGCACGAGCATGACATCATGTACATAAGGATTGGTTTTGATCCGGTCGGCGGCAGTCTGCGGAAGGATTCCGTCCGATTCGACGATGCTGTATGCCGTACAGCCTTTCTCTTCACGATAAAGTTTCATGTATGCGATATTGACGTTCATTTCGCTCAGACAATTCGTAATATGAGCGATGACTCCGGGTTTGTCCTGCTGGACGACGATGAGAGTGCTGTATTCTCCGGTAAAGTCGACTTCTACTTCGTTGATCCGTGTGATTCGGATTTTTCCTCCCCCGACAGATTCTCCGCGAACCATAAGTTTTTGTCCGCTTTCATCGGTCATATGGATATCGACCGTATTTGGGTGGACTTCGGTTTCTGTCGTGTTTGTAGTAAAGGAATAGACGAGTCCTCTTTCGTCTGCAATGGAAAATGAATGGGGGATTCTTCGGTCATCTGTTGAAAATCCCATGATTCCTCCAAGAAGGGCGCGGTCGGTTCCGTGTCCTTTGTAAGTTCTGGCAAAAGAGCCGTAAAGAATAAAATCTACTTTTTTAATAGCAGCGTTGGGCATTTTCCCTGCGAGAAGGGCGATTGCCGCTGCGCCTGCCGTATGTGAACTGGACGGACCGATCATATTTGGTCCGAGCACATCGAATACGCTGATAAAAGACATGAAAGTTCCTCCTGTGAATTTTCGGTTCATAATATTGACGCTTATACAGAGGTAGTATATCATGTTTTCAAATAAGAATGTGGATTGAAAGAAAAATATATGTTTCATTCTATTATGAAACTGGAGAGAAGGATGGTTTCAAAAAGATGATGGAATTAGTAACAGGAGGCAGCGGGAGCGGGAAATCCGCATATGCAGAAGAACGTATCTGTGCGCTGCACAGAGCGCTTAGCGCTGCGAAAGAAAATGGAGGGGAAAACCTGAGTTATATAGCGACGATGTATCCTTATGGAGCTGAAACGAAAGAGAAGATTGCCGATCATCGGATGCGAAGAGCAGGGAAAGGGTTTCAGACATTGGAGTGGTATACGGATATTACAGGGAAGATCCGACAGTTTGAAGCCGAAGGAAGATCGATCGGATGCGTCCTTTTGGAATGCATTTCCAATTTAACGGCCAATGAACTTTATATGGAAGAAGGAGCAAAAGAAGAGGCTGTCGGGGGCATTTTAGAA
>CAJLUP010000192.1 GCA_905209865.1 uncultured Lachnospiraceae bacterium | reverse complement strand
TTACTTGGAAATTCAAGCATCGCTTCGGTCGTGCAGACGCTTTATCATGAAGTACGGTCTTTGCGCCGAGCCCGAAGTGTGCTATAGTATGTGTTAGAATGAACAGAAAATAAGAGGAATTGCAGATGGCAAGGAAAAAACATGAACATATTATAAAATCGGTCGTGCAGGGGAGTATTGCGGAAGAATTAGGAATTGAACCCGGAGATAAACTTCTTGCGATCGATGGTCAGGAGATTGAAGATATTTTTGATTATCAGTTTTATGTGGAAGATGAAGAAATCGTTGTCCTGATCGAGAAAGAAAATGGAGAACAATGGGAATTAGAAATTGAAAAAGATGCAGATGAGCAGCTCGGACTCGAGTTTGGTCAGGGATTGATGGATGAGTACCGTTCCTGCCGGAATAAATGTATGTTCTGCTTTATCGATCAGATGCCGGAAGGGATGCGGGATACGCTTTATTTTAAAGATGATGATTCACGGCTGTCCTTTTTGCAGGGCAATTATGTGACGCTTACGAATATGAGCGAGCATGATATTGAGCGTATTATCCGATACAGGTTAGAGCCGATCAATATTTCATTTCAGACAACGAATCCACAGCTTCGCTGTAAGATGCTTCATAACCGTTTCGCGGGAGATGCGCTGAAGAAGGTGGACAGGCTTTTTGAAGGCGGCATTGAAATGAACGGACAGATTGTATTGTGTAAAGGAGAAAATGACGGGGAGGAGCTGGAACGTTCGATCAAAGATCTGACAGCGTATATTCCGCTTCTTCGGAGTGTTTCAGTCGTACCGGTAGGGCTTACCAAATTTCGGGACGGGTTGTATCCGCTAGAACCGTTTACGAAGGAAGATGCCAAAGAAGTTTTATCTGTTATCCATAAATGGCAGGATCGTATTTATGAAGAGTACGGGATCCATTTTATTCATGCAGGAGATGAGTGGTATCTTCTTGCCGATGAGGAAGTGCCGGAAGAGGAACGTTATGATGGGTATCTTCAATTAGAAAACGGAGTCGGAATGCTTCGTCTTCTTTTTGAGGAATTTACCGAAGGATATCAGCAGCTTGTTGGAGATTCCCGCAGAGAGGAATTGTCGATTGCGACAGGAAAGCTGGCATATCCTTATATAAGCGCTATGGCAGAAAAGATAGAAGAAAAATTCCCCAATGTGAAAATTCATGTTTTCTGTATCCGAAATGATTTTTTTGGAGAACGGATTACGGTTTCAGGATTGATTACCGGGCAGGATCTGATGGCGCAGCTTCAAGGAGAAACACTTGGAAGCAGACTGCTTTTACCATGTAATATGTTGAAAACAGACGAAGATGTGTTTCTTGATGATTTTACGGTAAGACAAGTATCCGATGCTTTACAAGTTCCCATTGATATTGTAAAATCAAGCGGGCAGGATTTTATTGACGCAGTACTTGGAGAAGGATAGCGGATCATATTATATGACGCGGGAAAACACAAATACAGTAAAACAGTAAAATAGAAAGATCAGATTGAAAGGAAAATAGTATGAGTAAACCAGTAGTTGCGATTGTCGGCCGTCCGAATGTCGGAAAGTCAACTCTTTTTAATGCGTTGGCAGGGGAGATGATCTCCATTGTTAAAGATACTCCGGGCGTAACAAGAGACCGGATCTATGCGGATGTGACATGGCTTGATAAAGAATTTACAATGATCGATACAGGCGGTATCGAACCGGACAGCAAAGATATTATTTTATCACAGATGAGAGAGCAGGCACAGATTGCGATCGATACGGCAGATGTTATTATTTTTATAACGGATGTGAAGCAGGGACTTGTAGACGCGGATTCCAAGGTGGCGGATATGTTGCGCCGTTCTGGAAAGCCGGTTGTTCTTGTTGTAAATAAAGTAGATAATTTTGACAAATATATGGCAGATGTCTATGAGTTTTATAATCTTGGAATCGGCGATCCGATTCCGATTTCAGCGGCATCCAGACTCGGATTGGGAGATATGCTGGATGTTGTGGCAGGGG
>CAJLUP010000191.1 GCA_905209865.1 uncultured Lachnospiraceae bacterium | reverse complement strand
TCATAATCTAATACGTTCGTCAGCTTACTTAATACGATTCCGGCAAGCTTTTCTTCAAGCAGCTTGTAGGCAGAAATCTGCAGGTTTTTATCGATTGTAAGATAGACGTCATTTCCGGCTTTCGGATCCGTTGTACTGACGGTATCTGTCACCTTACCGAGATTATCTACATAAAACGTCGTTTCTCCTTTTTCTCCTTGCAAAATACTGTCGAAAGTCTGCTCGATTCCAGATTTCCCGACAATATCGGAAAGAGAATATCTTTTCTTCTCATCTGCGCTCAGATCATCATATTCTTCTTGTGAGATCTGACCTGTGTATCCGATGATCGATGCAAAATATTGACCGTCAGGATAACGCCTCAAAGAATCTTCGGAAATATCAACTCCCTGAAGAGAATCCTGATTTTCCATGATAGCGGCTGCAGTAGCGTCGCTTACATCAGAGGCAAGCACGGTTGTCAGCCATTGCTGGTAACTGTTCAGCCCCATTGCATAGCGCATGTTGATCATTTTCAAAATATATGCCGGGTCATGCTCTGACGCTTTCAACCCGTATCGTTTACACAAATATTGAATCAATTCAGCAGGGGTTTTGTTTTTTTGTTTATCTGTAAGATCATCAATAAAGCTTTCTCCATATACATCGGCCACAAAACGCAGACGCGACGTCTCATTTGTTTCTGCAAACTGATAATTTCCTGAAGAATCGAGAATGATCCCGAAACTGTCGATTACGCTGTCTCCGTTTGCTTCAACAATGGAAAGAACTTTGTCAAGAGTATCATTTAAAATTTTATTCTTATCTTCTGCTTTTGTGTCCGTTGGAATAATATCCTCGATCGTAACGGAATAGGCAAGTTCGTTATAAGCAATCAGTTCTCCGTTGCGGTCAAAAATATTTCCTCGTGTTCCGGGTACCGTTCGTGTTTTTCTTATTTGAAGCTCATAGTTTTCCAAATAGTCTTCTCCACGTACGATCTGAAGGTAAAAAAGTCGTCCGATCAATACGGAGGATGTGAGACAAAAAACGATGATGAGCATAATCAGTCTGGAACTCATCAGATACTCAACAGCTTCTTTTATTCGGTCTAAAATTCTTCTAAACAAATTTACTTGCACTCCTTTTTTCTGCGGCTTCAAGTTTATGGCTGATAAACAGAAGAAGCGGGTAAGCTCCAAGGGTAATAACGATCGTATAAATCATTTCCGGTACGATGATCCTGTTTAAATAATAAGTAAAGCGAAAATCGCTGTTAAGCAGAAACGTAAAGAAATAAATTACAATCCCATAGAAAAAATCACTGACCGCTATGAGAAACAGCGGCAGTTTAATGTCTTCGTCATAAAACATCTGCTCAAACAGACCGTTTAAAAAACCGGTTATGACATAAATCAACGCATAAAAACCTATCATATTTCCAAATTGTATATCGATTAAAAGTCCCGAAAAAAGACCTACGAGCATTCCGGATTTTGACCCCCGCATAAATCCGAATGACGCCGTAACAATCAGCAACAGATTTGGCTTGATCCCGGCGATATCAAGAGCCGGAAAAACTGTACATTGCAGGATAAATGCTGCGAGAATGACAAGCGCTGTCACAAGGATGCGTCGGATTTTCATTCTTTTCATAATTTGAAGCTTCATTCCTTTCTTAGAATTTTGCTGTCTGCAGTTCAATTATTCTGTTTTATTTTCACCGGTAAGTTCAGCTTTCGTTGTTGTGATTACAAGTACTTCCTGAATGTTTTTAAAATCAACCGCCGGAGTAATATATCCGGAACGGGTCAGGTTGTTTGAATCAACATTCACTTCGCTGACAGAACCGATCAGAATCCCCTGCAAATATTTGTCGCTGATATAGGAGGTTACGATCTGATCTCCGACTGCTACGACGTTGTCATTGTTTTCCATCTGGGAGAATGCGATTTGTCCTGTGCTCATAAGCGCCATGTCTCCGCTTACGATACATGTGTCAGATGTGGAGATCGCCATTGCGCTTATATTTGAAGCATCATCAATGATTGAGCGCACTTTTGCCCATGTAGGACCTACATCTGTTACAATCCCCACAAGTCCGCTCCCGGCAAGAACGTTCATATTTACTTGAATTCCATCTAGATCGGAA
>CAJLUP010000190.1 GCA_905209865.1 uncultured Lachnospiraceae bacterium | reverse complement strand
CAATCGCCATCGGATTCGTAGCCGTCCTGCTTGCAGTTTTCCATTTTGACATATTCGGGTATGACACTTATCTCCCAAAAGAGGAAAAGATTGCTCGGATCGGAGTTCTCCCGGATTCATTTGCTTCCTATTTTTGGTATCCCGAAGACTATACTTCAGCAGCTGACAAAGAAGAATTCATTCTTTCCGATGACATTGATATTGCATATGAACTGGCGCAGTCAGGAATCAAAAATGTTAAAAAAGGCATTACTCCAAGTACGCTCTACTCCGATGAAGCGCTGCTTCGAACGTCTGAAGATTCCGATGATTATCTGTGTGCCGGATTTTGCTTCGAACTGGAAAGCGGAAAGAAAATTTATCGGAACTACTGCGTCTCCTATGATGAAACACTTGAAACAATCACACAACTCTGCGAAAAGGAGACTTACCGACGGGAACTTTTCCCGATCTTCCATGTCGGGAAAGAAACGGTATCTTCTATCGCGGTTCAAGATATCTATATGTCTTCCGAAGAGTTGCTTCTGACACCTGAACAAAGAACGGAACTTCTGACCGCCTATGAAAAAGACGTCTTGAGTGCAGATATCCGAAAACTGGAGAGCGAAACTCCGATCGGAGAATTGACTCTTACCATTCACTACGATCCTCGCAAGGCGAAAAATACCGATCTTCCATTTCATTCATCGGTAAACGGAGCACAGTCATGGAAAACCGCAATAGATGTCAACTATCCGGTCACGTCACCTGAAAACGGAGCTCATTACCAGACGATCTCTGTCGGTGCACTGTATATTTATGAAAACTATGACAACACCCTCTCCTGTTTGGAAAAATACGGATATAAACCAAAAAGACTTATCAACGCAGAAGATATTGACACGATCACCTTATATTTAAGCGGAGACTCGATGGAGGCAAACAAATGGGACAATCTTCTGGCATCCCTTTCTTCTGCCAAAGACGAAAACAATTCTGATCCTAATGCAGATACTTATGACCCATCAGATGAAAAAGACGCAACATCCATGTTCACAGTCACCGCGCCAGAGGATTTCCGACTTATTGCAGAACATCTTCACCTCAATAACCCCGAATTTCTCGACCATACCGGAGACTCCCGCGATTATGCCGACGTAACATTTAAAAAAGAGAAAGATTGTTTCAGTTATCTCTTGTACTAAACATTTTTATCCGGTATTTCTGACAAAAGCAGCATTGCCTTTCGTAAGCAGATCCTTTTCTTATCTGCTCGCGAAGCAATGCTGCTTCTTTCTTCCACTTTTTCATCCCGAAAAAACACTTAATAATAACTTACTTTTACTCTTCTTCCCATCTTTTCCGCTGTAGAAACAAGCTGCTCTACCAGGTTCTGTCTCATACTTAAATCAAAATTCAATTCCGACTCTCTGTGAGCATCATTGACTGCTGTCCCTACGAACAGATTCAATTCCGTACATTCTTCGATCAAAAGTTTTGCCAGTTTAGACGCTCCGTTTTCTGCATCAAGCTCATCAAAAAATTCCGCGTCAAACTCATCTCTTACATATTTTTTCAAAAGCTTCAAACATTTCCCCAGAGTAAGAACCCCTTCCGTCACAAGATCGATTCCTTCGATAACCGCTGTCGGAGGAACATCGGGATTACGGCTGTCCGCCTTTGTAACAATGTCCTTTCCGAGAATCCGCGCCGCAATGTTGGCGCTCGTTCCTCCGGCTACAACTTTCTTTCCTTCCATACGCATAAACTCGTACATTATCCTCTCATCGTCTTCCTTCTCTTTCGGAGGTCCTGTAAAAATATTCACAACTCTTCTCTCAATCACTCGCGCAACCGCAACCGTTGTGTCATCTCCCGGTTTTTCTTCGTACAGTTCATCGCAGGCCTGACTTAACATCACTGCCAGACGCGAGGCAGACATCGTCTTCTTCGTACATTTGAGTGTATACTCCGCCATGGCTTCCCATGTCCACCCCTGAAGATTCAAGATCGATCCTGCCCCAGCATAGATCACTCCATCGCTCATCAGAACAAAGCAGTCATTTTTCTGTACTTTGAACCGATATTCATGGATCTTCTTCCTCTCGATCTCACGGGTTTCATACGCATAATCTACAATTTTTCCATTACGGATAAA
>CAJLUP010000189.1 GCA_905209865.1 uncultured Lachnospiraceae bacterium | reverse complement strand
ACTTCCCGGCTGATTTTCTACAAAAACTGATATCTGCCTGATCATTACTATCACCGCCTTCCTGCCAGTGTTCCTGTCTGTATTTTGTTTCACATACACTATTTGTTATTGCAGCATATTTGTTACTATGCTGTCTTTCTTCTATATATAGTTATTATTTTGACTGTTTATTTCAACGTATAACCTACATCAAAAGCCTTCTTATTCAATTCGATCGTTTTCGGAGGAACTGTCTTTTCAATCACCTCATACCACTGTTCTTTTGTAAAATCCATATGCTGTGCCGCCACACCAAGAACGATCAGGTTGAACACCTTCGGATTTCCTAATTTTTTGGACTCTTCTGTTGCATCAACTTTATAAACTTTATATTCCTTTTCCAACTCTTCCAAAATATTTTCCGGATACTGTGCATTTCCGATCACAACAGGCATCGGGTCAATTCGCCAGTCATTTACGATAAGCACCCCGTCTTTTTTCAAAAAATGTGCGTAGCGAAGCGCCTCAAGCCGTTCAAATGCAATGATCACATCTGCCTGCCCTTCTTCTACGATCGGCTCTGCCACTTTTTCTCCATAGCGCACAAACGTAACAACACTTCCTCCTCTTTGCGCCATCCCATGGACTTCCGACAATTTTACGTCATATCCTCCGGCGATCGTAAGACCACCGAGAATACGGCTTGTGAGCAAAGTTCCCTGTCCGCCCACACCGACGATCATAATATTTTTTACAGCCATACCTTACTCACCTTCCTTTACAAGTTCGATCGCATCAAATTTGCATAAATCTTTACATAATCCACATCCCGTACACATCGTATCATCAATGTGAATCGTTCCGTCCGGATTTTTTGTCATCGCCGGACATCCGGGTTTCATACACATTCCACATTTTTTACACTTATCTGAGTGTGCGATATAAAGCGGCTTTTTCCTCTTGTCAAGAAGAACGCATGGGGTCTTCGTAATTATAACTGAGACTTCGTCTTTTGCCACTTCTTCCTTAATTGTCTTCTCAAGAAGCGGAAGATCGAAAGCATTGATCTCATATACATTCTTCACGCCTATTGCGCGGCACAGAGCCGGAATATCAATCGCATATGTCGGATCTCCCTGAAGAGTCTTTCCTGTAGCTGCATGATCCTGATGTCCTGTCATTCCAGTTGTCGAGTTATCGAGGATCATCACTGTTCCTGTCGCATGATTATATACCATATTCATCAACGAATTGACGCCTGTATGCAAGAATGTCGAATCTCCGATCACAGCAACCCAGTTCTTAATATATTCTTTTCCTTTTGCTTTCTCCATTCCATGAAGCGTTGAAATACTGGAACCCATACACATAGTCGTATCAATCACACTCAAAGGCGCAACTGCTCCGAGCGTATAACAACCGATATCTCCTGCCGCATGGAGTTTCAACTTATTGAGCACATGGAAAACGCTTCTATGCGGACACCCCGGACAAAGGATCGGAGGTCTCCCCGGAGCTTTTGCCGGTTCTTTCAGATTCAAATTTTCCTTCAAAATTGCTTTGCGAAGCATATTAGCGCTGTACTCACCCTGCACTGTAAAAATTTCTTTTCCGACAGCTTGGATTCCCCAAGAACGAACCTGTTCTTCAATGACCGGATCAAGTTCTTCCACAATATATAAGGTCTCAACTTTCGACGCAAACTCCTCGATCAGTTTTCTAGGAAGCGGATTCACAAGACCAAGTTTCAGAACGGATGCTTCAGGAAGCGCTTCTTTTACATATTGATTTGGAATACCGCTTGTGATTACCCCGATCTTAGTACCATTCATCTCGACCTTGTTAATCGGCAATGTGTTTGCTGCTTCCGCCAACTCAATATTTCTTTTTTCAATCTCAATGTGACGAAGCTTTGCATTGCCCGGCATCATAACATTTTTCGGGATATTTTTCTCATACGGCTTATCGTCGATCTGCGCACGGTCACACAGTTCTACAAGTCCCTGTGAATGTGCAAGTCTTGTTGTCGTACGGAAAATAAACGGTCTGTCAAACTGCTCGCTCAATTCAAATGCCGTCTTAAAAAAGTCTTTCGCCTCTGCGCTGTCTGACGGTTCAATAACCGGAATTTGCGCTGCTCTTGCGACCATTCTTGTGTCCTGCTCATTTTGGGAACTGTAAAGTCCCGGATCAT
>CAJLUP010000188.1 GCA_905209865.1 uncultured Lachnospiraceae bacterium | reverse complement strand
GTCCGTGTCCCGTGTAGGCGGCGCGGCACAGACGAAAGCAATGAAAAAGGCATCTGGAAGTATCCGTATCGACCTTGCTCAGTACAGAGAGATGGAAGTGTTCACACAGTTTAGTTCGGATTTGGACGCTGCGACAAAAGAACAGTTGGAATATGGAAGCGGATTGATGGAACTTTTGAAACAGCCGTTATATCATCCGATGTCGCTGCATGAAAAAGTAATTACTCTTTGCGCTGCAACGCACAAAGTATTTCTTGGCATCGACAAAAAGGAGATTCGTCAGTTCCGTCTTGATCTGATGACATGGTTCGACACGAAATATCCTGAGATCGGCAAAGAAATCGAAGAGAAAAAAGTGTTGTCTGATGAATTGATCGATCAGATCGTTTCGATCGCAGAGGAATTTAAAAAGAGCAGGTGATAACATGGCAAATATCAGAGAGATACAAAGCCGTATCAATAGTGTAAAAGATACGATGAAGATTACAAATGCGATGTATATGATTTCTTCTTCAAAGATGACACATGCGAAGAAAAAACTTGCGGATACAGAACCGTATTTTTACGGTCTGCAAGGTGAGATATCAAGAATTCTCAGACACTTGCCGGACTTGCATCACGGATATTTTTCGGCGCGTGAGAAAATTCCGGAGGGGGAACGCAAGATCGGTTCAATCGTCATTACAGCGGATAAAGGACTGGCCGGAGCATATAATCACAATATCGTGAAGCTGGAAGAAGAGATACTGGCGCGTCCGGGGATTCATAAATTGTTTATCGTAGGTGAACTTGGACGGCATTATTTCGCAAAGCGGGATGTACAGATCGATACGAACTTCCAGTACACGGTGCAAAATCCGACGATGCATCGGGCGAGAGATATTGCGGCGGTGCTGCTCGAACAGTTCCGTGAAAGGGAATTGGATGAGATCTATATCGTTTATACAAGAATGGAAAATTCTGTTCAGGCAGAAGCGGAAGTTATGAAACTTCTTCCCCTTGAGAGAAGTTCGTTTAATGAAATGAAAATGCCGTTGAATATGCACAGAGAGGCGATCGCGCTTTACCCGTCGGCAGAGGCAGTTATGGACAGCATTATTCCGAACTATGTGACAGGAATTGTGTACGGAGCGCTTGTCGAGGCGTATGCCAGTGAACATAACGCCCGTATGATGGCGATGAAATCTGCGACAGACAGTGCGAAAAGTCTGATCCATGACTTATCGGTCATATATAACCGTGCCAGACAGGCGGCGATCACACAGGAGATCACAGAGGTGTGCAGCGGTGCAAGGGCACAGCAAAAATAGAAATGCGTATGAAAAACAGCGGTTAAAGCTGTAGTCTGGAAACTCAGTATGTCAAACAGGCGGCAGAATGCCGCTGCAGTTCTAAGAAAGAGAGAAAGAACATGAATAAAGGAAAAATCATACAGGTTATGGGTCCTGTCGTAGACGTTGTGTTTGAAGACGGGAACCTTCCTTTTATCAAAGACGCTCTGGAAGTTGAAAACAATGGAAAGAAATGCGTTATGGAAGTGGCGCAGCATCTCGGAAACAATGAGGTTCGCTGTCTGATGCTGGCTGCAAGCGAAGGACTTCACAAAGATATGGAAGTGACTGCGACAGGAGCAGGGATTAAAGTTCCGGTCGGAGAGAAGACGCTTGGAAGACTGTTCAATGTACTTGGTGAAACGGTGGATGCCGGAGAAGAGATCACAGACGCAGATCGATGGGTGATCCACAGAGAGCCTCCGACATTTGAAGATCAAAGTCCGGTTGTTGAGATTTTGGAAACAGGAATTAAAGTAATTGATCTTCTTGCTCCTTATGCCAAAGGAGGAAAGATCGGACTGTTCGGCGGCGCCGGAGTAGGAAAAACGGTTCTTATTCAGGAGCTGATCCGAAACATAGCGACGGAGCACGGCGGATATTCTATCTTTACCGGAGTCGGGGAGCGTTCCCGTGAAGGAAACGATCTTTGGACGGAAATGAAAGAATCAGGAGTGCTTGAAAAGACGGCGTTAGTGTTCGGCCAGATGAACGAGCCGCCTGGAGCACGTATGCGTGTGGCAGAAACAGGACTTACAATGGCAGAATATTTCCGTGATGAGGAACACCGAAACGTTCTGTTGTTTATTGATAATATTTTCCGCTTTACACAGGCAGGTTCGGAAGTGTCCGCGCTCCTTGGAAGAATGCCGTCTGCGGTTGGTTATCAGCCGACGCTTGCGACGGAAATGGGAGAACTTCAGGAAAGGATCGCATCAACGAAAAATGGTT
>CAJLUP010000187.1 GCA_905209865.1 uncultured Lachnospiraceae bacterium | reverse complement strand
CTTCTGTCTTCGAATAGAGAGTTTAGAAAGAAATTCACATCGAGACTGGAAGTTCCGATTTTTATTAATGACGAGCTTGTTACATTCGGGCAGACATATGCGAAGGAAAACGGATATCATATTGATGAGATGGGAATTCTTGCGTTGTACAGCAAGATCGACTCCCTGCAGAGAGAGGATCATTTCGTGACGGTAGCAGAAGTAAAAGAGGTTATGGATGATGCGATCCGTCATTCTCAGAAAGCTTCTGCGAAGAAATTGATGCGTCGGGTATTCGGAAGAAATACGGATGAATCAGATCGTATTATTCTTTCGGAAAAAGATTTTAATGTATAGAGCGTAGGATAATAGACTTTAGTTTGAAAAGTGTATAGAAATAGACACACACAAGAGAAACGGGCAGTAAAGAGCTGTCTGTTTCTCTTTATTTTTCGGGAGGAATCAAGTATAATAGTACTTATCACAGGGACGGGGAAGCGTGTCCCGATATATTATAAGGAAACGGCGAGGTGGGCTTTTATGGCAAGAAGAAAAGGCGCGGGCAGAAACGCGGCAAAGAGTGCGGGCAAAGGCACCGCGAAGAATACAGCCAAAGGCATGGCAGGCAGTGCGGTTAAGAAAGCGGCAGGCAGTGTTGGACGGAATATGGCGAATAATGCCGGGAGCAATGCCGCAGCGGGCGCGGCAAGTATGACTGCGAACGAGAATGCCTATGAGATAGGAGAATTGGATCATTATTTATTCGGTCAGGGTAACCATTATGAGATCTATAAGAAACTGGGCGCGCATAAGGCAGTACATGACGGAACAGAAGGCGTTTATTTCGCAGTCTGGGCGCCGCATGCGAAGAACGTATCCGTAATCGGTGAATTTAACGGCTGGAATTTGGAGACAGATCGGATGGAACGTCAGGAACCGCTTGGCATTTATGTGAAGTTTGTGCCGGAAGCAAAAGAGGGGCAGCTTTATAAGTTCTGTATCGAGACGCAGGCCGGTGAACTTCTGTATAAGGCAGATCCCTTTGCCAATTATGCGGAACTCCGTCCGGGAACGGCATCACGGATCACGGATCTTTCAAGAATAAAATGGTCGGACAGCGCGTGGATGAAGGCACGGAGAACATGGGATCACAAGAAGAATCCGATGTCGATCTACGAAGTGCATATGGGTTCATGGATGCGCCATCCGGGAAGAGAAGACGAAGGATTTTATACTTACAGAGAGTTTGCTGAGGCAATCGTAAAATATGTAAAAGAGATGGGTTATACGCATGTGGAGCTGATGGGAATCGCGGAACATCCGTATGACGGTTCCTGGGGATATCAGGTGACCGGATATTATGCTCCGACTTCAAGGTACGGAACACCGGAAGACTTTGCATATTTGGTTGATCTTCTGCATAAGAATAATATCGGTGTAATCCTTGACTGGGTTCCGGCCCATTTCCCGAAAGACGCCCATGGACTTGCCGATTTTGATGGAACGCCGACTTTTGAGTATGCAGACCCAAGGCTTGGAGAACATCCTGACTGGGGAACGAAAGTATTTGATTATGGAAAAGCAGAAGTACGGAATTTCCTGATCGCAAATGCGTTGTTCTGGATCGAGTATTTCCATGTAGACGGACTCCGCGTAGATGCGGTTGCATCTATGCTCTATCTTGATTATGGAAAACAGGATGGACAGTGGGTTGCGAATAAGTACGGAAGTAATGAGAATCTTGAGGCGATCGATTTCTTTAAACATCTGAATTCTGTTGTTCTTGGACGGAATAAAGGAGCGGTAATGATCGCGGAAGAGTCTACGGCGTGGCCGAAAGTAACAGGAGCGCCGGAGGATGACGGACTTGGATTCAGTTTGAAGTGGAATATGGGATGGATGCATGACTTTACAGAGTACATGAAGCTTGATCCGTACTTCCGCAAGAACGCGCATCATATGATGACATTTGCGATGCAGTATGCTTACAGTGAGAATTATATTCTTGTATTGTCTCATGACGAAGTTGTTCATCTGAAATGTTCGATGATTAATAAAATGCCGGGACTTGGATTTGATAAATTTGCGAATTTGAAAGCCGGTTATGCATTTATGATGGGACATCCGGGAAAGAAACTTCTGTTTATGGGACAGGAGTTCGCACAGCTTAGAGAATGGAGCGAGAAGCGGGAGATCGACTGGTTCCTGCTTGCAGAACCGGAACACAAAGAGATTCAGAACTGGTATCGGGATCTGCTTCATCTGTATAAGAGCAATAAGGCGCTTTACGAGATGGATAACGATCCGGCAGGATTTGAGTGGATCAATGCAGATGACATTTTCAGAAGCATTTACAGCTTTGTGAGACATT
>CAJLUP010000186.1 GCA_905209865.1 uncultured Lachnospiraceae bacterium | reverse complement strand
TTGGTACTTTGGGAAGATTTGACTATTCCAGAATTACAATTTACGGAAACTCAAGTTTTCTTTTTTACACAATTTGATCTTCTCTTTTCCTTTTTATTTAATTTGTTGTTTGTCTTTTTCTCGCAATTCGATCAAAATCACTTCCGGCATATTAAACAACCTGATGTTGATCGTATGACTTCCCAAACCTCTGCTGACAACTACAGTTTGTTCTCCCTCTTTCCGCATTTCCCCAGAATATTTTGGGAAAAGAAATCCCTGAGGCGTAATTACTGCTCCAATTCCCGGACACCGAACAAGTCCTCCGTGCAAATGTCCGGATAAGATCAAGTCTGCTCCCCACTCTTTATACGCATCCATATATGCAGGGTTATGCGCCATCAATATCGAATAATGATCCTCTTTTCTGCCAATCCGTTTCTCAACTGTTTTTGCCGTAACATTTGCTTTTGTAAATCTTCTGTTTACAGATGAATCTAATTCCAAACCGTAAATATCAAAAAAATTACCATTTTTTTCTATCCTTTTTGACTCATTTTCCAGAAAGCAAACACCATACTGTTCCAATCCGTTCTTATATCGTTTATATGTATCTTTGTATACTTCCGTATTCTCCTTTACTCTTTGCTCATGATTCCCATTGGCATAAAACACCTGACAAATCTGAGGCAGCCGTTTCACAAAATCGAACGCCACTTGCGGAGAACTGCCTTCTCTTCCGACAAGCATATCCCCTCCGATCAAAATCATATCCGGTCTTTCTGCCCGAATTGCCTCATACAATTTATCATTTTCATTTCCATATATACAATTATGGAGATCACTCAGGAAAATCAGTTTCACACGGTTTTGCTTTTCCAGAATTTTTTCTGTTTCGATTCCATATTTCCTCACCCGAAAATGATGCGTTTCCCGATAAATTTCCACTGCTGACACGAGTAAAACAAGGATAAGAGCAATCGCCCATACTGCTATATTATTCATGCATCAAACTCCTTTATATCTCTTGAAATCTTTCCTCATTTTCTCTCATTATAAG
Organism: uncultured Lachnospiraceae bacterium; assembly: GCA_905209865.1. Lineage (GTDB taxonomy): Bacteria > Bacillota > Clostridia > Lachnospirales > Lachnospiraceae > Mediterraneibacter. The sequence continues at coordinate 1,353 of CAJLUP010000186.1, read as the reverse complement.
CCAACTAGAACAATTCTGCAAACAACCAGTCATTTCTTTATCTATTTTTTCCCGCCAATCAGGAGCTCTGTCATCGCTTTTTTTAAATAATCAAAAAATCCCGCCTTTTTTACACTGCTTTTTGCAACGATATCACTTCTGCCAATCTCAGTTCCATCCAAAGTATAAATCATCGTTCCTACTACATCACCTTTTTTAATCGGAGCAACTATTTTTTTCTTTATCTTTTCTTTTCTCTTAATTGCTTTTATATCCGAACCTTTTACATCTAAATAGGTGTAGATTTCTCCCCGTTCTACCTCTACCTGCTCTTCGATCCCGTTTTTTACAGATACAGACTTTGTTTTTGCAGGCTGTTCATCTGTATACACCTGACATTTTCCAAATCCATAATTCATCATTTTTATAGCGTCAGAAAATCGTTCTTTCGACGTTTCAGCCGCCATTACAACTGCAATCAATTCCACATCATCTTTCTTTCCTGTGGCAGAAACACAAAATTTTGCTTCTCCTGTTGAACCTGTTTTCAACCCCGTAGCATATTCGTATTGACGTACAAGCTTATTCGTATTTGTAAGTCCAAATTCCGAACTTCCTTTCTTCGTCTCATGAGTAATATTTTCCATCCATGTCATCGCATACTCGTGAATCTGAGGATATTTTGTAATCAATTCCCGCGACATGATCGCAATGTCCCGTGCAGTTGTCACATGCCCTTGCGCATCAAGACCGTTGCAATTCACAAAATTAGTGTTCTCCATTCCTAATGACTTCGCCTTTTTGTTCATCTCTTGTACAAATATCTCCTCGCTGCCACTGATATATTCCGCCATAGCCACGCATGCGTCATTTGCACTTGCAATCGAAATACACTTTATCATTGTCTCAACAGTCTGCGTTTCTCCCACTTCCAAAAACACTTGAGAACCTCCCATCGAAGCTGCAAACTCTGAAACAGGAACTTTGTCTTCCAAAGAAATTTTACCGCTGTCTATAGCATCAAATATAAGAAGCATTGTCATAATCTTTGTAACACTTGCCGGAGGACGTTTCGTATCTGCATCTTGTTCAAATAATACCGTTCCTGTAGATACCTCCATCAAAAGAGCAGAAGGAGCACTGATTTGTATACTTGTATCCATGTCTTTTCCCAAAACCTGTTCTTCCTCTGTTTCTCCCGCAGTTGCTTCCTCTTCCACTGTCTCCCTTTCTTCTTCCGTTTTTCCTTCTATTTTTCCTCCGATTTCTTCTTCCGTCCCTTCTGCAGCTTCTCCTGTAATTTCTTGCTCCGTTTTCTTCTCCTCCTCTTCCGTCCTTTCTGTTTCTTCTGTCTCTGCTTCTGTTTCCATTTCT
>CAJLUP010000185.1 GCA_905209865.1 uncultured Lachnospiraceae bacterium | reverse complement strand
CAGGCGCTCTAGCCAAGCTGAGCCACACCCCGGCGTTACTACGTTCCTGTCTCTCCCGTAGCGCAATGCCTATTATATTATAAGGTTTTCAGATTGTCAATAACTTTTTTTCACTTTTTTTAGTTTTTATTTTGTTTTTTTATTTCCCCCCTGAAAACCTTGGCTCATCGCCCTTTTCAAATGATTTTTCATTCATCTAAATACTTCTGCTCAAACCTGATCTTCCGGTCTTCATCAATTTCCATAATCATATAACTGCCTTTGCGGCCTTCCTGCCTCGGATAAGCCAAACTTCCGGGATTGAGCACTGTAATACCGTCTTTTTGCTCAAAATGCGGTTTATGCGTATGTCCGAACATGACAATATCTGCTTTTCTTGCCACGCCCTCTTCTCTTATATATTCCGTATCCAAAGACACATAATACGGATGCCCATGAGTGATAAATACCTTATATCCCCCAAGAATGAACTCTTCTTCCCGCGGAAGGTCTGAAAAGAAATCGTTATTTCCTTTCACCATATGCTTCTCACAATCTACTACGGAATCAATATAACTTTCTCCGCCTTCCACGTCTCCCAAGTGAATAAACAGATCGATTTTCCCTTCTTTTTCAAGTACACGGTCCAATCCCGTATGTCTGCCGTGTGTATCGCTGACTATCAACACCTTCATAACAAATCATCTCCGATTTTCCCTTTTAATCTGCGTTTTATCGCGCAGAGCGCTTTGCCTCTGTGACTCACTTCATTTTTTTGCTCCGGGTTAAGCTGCGCCGTCGTACATCCATACTCTGGGAGATAAAAGATCGGATCATATCCAAACCCGTGAGTTCCAGCCGCTTCATGCGCGATCTGCCCTTCAATCGTTTCCCGAACGACGTCTACACTTCCATCCGGGAACACTGCCGCCACTGCACATACAAACCTGGCTGTACGCTCTTCGTCAGGAACTCCTTCCAGCCGATCAAGAAAAATACGATTCTTAATATCATACGAAGTATCTTCTCCGGCAAATCTTGCGGAATAAATTCCCGGCGCTTTATCCAGATAATCAATCTCCAGCCCGGAATCATCTGCAAGCACAATATCATTCGTAAGAATTCTTGCTACCGCCCTTGCCTTAATCTCCGCATTTTCTTCAAAAGACATTCCATCTTCCACAATGTCGATATCGACTCCCGCCTCTTTCATCGACACGATCTCTGTATTCAGATCCGATAAAATCATTCGGATTTCTTTCATTTTATTTTCATTTCCCGTCGCAAATACAATTCTTCTTTTCATAATGCCTTCCTCTGTTCTCTCTGCAAAGCACTGCTTTTTTCCTTTTTCTTCTCCAACCGCGTTTCTCTTATATCCGATCTGTTATTTTGCAGATTTGCGCGGCGGCTTAGGCCCTTGAAACTGATAAAAATACGTGCGCAGCATTCCATTATAGATCTTCCGGTTTTTATCTGCCTTCCTGCCGAAATACCGCTCGGCCTCCTCGTAACTTGTAATCATATAAGCCGACCAGCTGTCTAACTTCTTAAACGCTTCTCCAAACTCCTTATACAGCTTCGGAAGCGCTTCTTTCTCTTCAAGACGCTCGCCGTAAGGTGGATTTGTAATAATAAATCCATATTTCTTCGGATGACTGAGATCCTTCACTTCTCTTTGCTGAAAATGGATCAGATGACCAACCCCCGCTTCTTCCGCATTTCTGCGGGCTGCGCGAAGAACGGAACCATCCGCATCATATCCTTGTATATCCGTCTCAATGTCATCATCAATCAGATCCGCCGCTTCATTGACCGCCTCATACCACGCTTTTTTTGCAATGATATTCGCCCATGTTTCCGCCGTAAAAGAGCGGTTCATTCCAGGAGCGATATTCGCCGCGATCATTGCCGCCTCAATCGGAAACGTACCGCTTCCGCAAAACGGATCTACGAGAATCCTGTCTTTTCTCCATGGCGTAAGCATGATGAGCGCCGCCGCCAGATTTTCGGCAATGGGAGCTTTCCCCGCTACCGGACGGTAACCTCTCTTATGGAGAGAAACACCGGTCGTATCAAGTCCTACAGTCACTGTATCTTTCATAAGAAACACTCGCACCGGATAAGATGCTCCCGTCTCTTCAAACCACTTGATCCCGTATTTCGCCCGCAATCTTTCAACCATCGCCTTTTTCATGATCGACTGAATATCAGACGGGCTGAACAGTTTACTTTTTACAGAAGCTGCTTTTGCAACCCAAAATTTGCCGTCTCTCGGTATGTAGTCCTCCCACGGCAGTTCTTTCGTTCTTTCAAACAGCTCGTCAAACGTCCTTGCCTGAAAGCTTCCGACTTTCATTAATACTCGTTCTGCAGTCCGCAAAAATATATTTGCCCTGCAAACTGCTTCTAAACCCCCGCGAAAAGTAACCCTTCCGTCTTCCACCTGCGCGATCTCGTATCCGAGCTGTTCGATTTCTCGTTTCAGCACTGACTCCAATCCGAAATGACACGGGGCGATCCATTCTATTTTATCCATGAACTATATCCGTCCTTACCTTTTTCTTCCTACAATATTACTATAAAAACAGGACAGAGTAAAGTTGAA
>CAJLUP010000184.1 GCA_905209865.1 uncultured Lachnospiraceae bacterium | reverse complement strand
TGACCTCAGACAGTTGTTCACGGGTGGAAGCGGTTGTGTTGATGGCGTTTTGAATTCCGGTATTGCCTGCGCTCAAGGCACGGATCATTTCCTGATTATCGGCATTTTGAGTCTGAAGGTCGGCAATAGCGGAATCTAGATGAGAGCCTGGAATAAGGGCGGCTAATTGATTCAGTTCGTTTAGGATCGTTCCGTTTAATGTGGCAGTGGAGTCTGCAAAATTAAGCGCGTTTCCGATCGATCCGTTGACAGAACGTGCGGCGCTTTCAAGATCGGTAAGTCCCGTTGATGCGGCGCTGTGTGCCTGTCCAAGCAGAATTTCTCCTTGTGTCAGGGAAGAGGAAAGAGCAGAAGAGAAATTTCCTGCGGCGTCTCGGGTGCCGGAAAGGATGAGGGATGATTTGCTTAAAGCGGCGGATCCTGATTGGGCGGCTGATTTTAAGGAAGTGGAGGCGGATTTTGCCTGCTCGATCAGACTGCCGGATTTTTGCGCATTTGTACTAAAGTTTTCTAGAAATTGTTCGTAGGAGGCGATATTTTCCTCGGTTTTATCAAGTGTTTTCGTGATATCGGAATTGACAGATCCAAGTGTGGCAGACAGATCTGATGCAGACTGCTTTAATATGCCGGAAATAGATTCGGAAGCAACAGAAGAAAAGGTGCTGTTAATCTGCGCCTGAATCGTGGTTGCTCCTGTGCTTGTGATTTTAGGGGCGATAGCGTTTGCTTTTTCATTTATGTAATAATCAAGCTGCGGCGTCTGTAAGTCGCCGGATAAAATGCTGAGCAGAGAGCTGCTGAAATCTTCGGGAATAATGATAGCAGCATAATATTTTCCGGATTTTACTCCGTTGACAGCTTCTTTTTCTGAAGTAAACGTCCATCCGAGTTTTTTGTTTTCTTTCAGATTTTTGACAATTTCTTTTCCTGCATCGACCGAAAGATTTTCCGCAGATGCTTTTTTGTCAAGGCAGGCAACTGCGACTTTGATCCCGGCTGTGTTGCCATAGGGATCCAGGTTGGCTGCAATATTGAACCATGCATACAGAGAAGGCAGCAGGCACACGCCGATCAGAACAAGAACTGCCGCTTTGTTGTGCAAAAGCCGTGAGAGATCACGCTGAAAAATATGGAATGATTTCTTCATAATATCAAAACTCCTCGTATATTAATAGATATAATGTTGATTTTCTTGACAAAGAGTATTATATTAAGGTAGAAACTGATTTACAACCATTAATAAAAGCTTGAATTGTCGGATAAACGACAATGCTGAAGAATATGTTGATGTATGTAAAGCGATATTATGCGAGGAGAAAGTGATATGGAAAGAAAGACAGACCGCAGGGTGAGGAAAACAAAAAATCAGCTTCGGACAGGACTTGCCCGTCTTATGAAGAAAAAAAGTATTGGACAGATTACAGTAAAAGAACTGGTAGATGAAGTTGATATTAACCGTTCGACGTTTTATTTACATTATTCGGATATTCCGTCTCTGCTAAAAGAGATTGAAGATGATATGATCGAGGAAATAGAACGGGCGATTATGGAGCATCCGATCAAGATTGAGAAAGATACGACTTATTTGTTCATAGAAGATCTGTTTCGTGTGTTAAGTGATAACAGAGAAATCGGCTGTGCCCTTCTTGGTCCATACGGAGATATTACATTTATCAGACGGATTGAGAAGTTTTTAGAAGAAAACAGCCGCGATCTGTTGGCAGAACGCTTTCCTGAAAAGTTTGCGGAAATGAAATATTTTTATTCATTTTGTTTTAACGGATGCCTTGGTTTTATTAGAACATGGCTTGAAAAGGGAGAAACGATGCCGCCTGAATATGCGGCCCGGCTTACATTTCAAATGGTTGTAAGTTCTCTTGATGCGTTTTATGAGGATGCGCGGGAAAATAAATGAGCAGATTTGCAGTAGATTTGCAGGGGTGCTGTCTTTTTCACTGTTATCGCAGCTAAATCTTCGCTTACGGCTAAATGTCATATGTAAGAGTTTTGTTTGTAAATAAGTTTGTACCCGGATTTTGCAACTGTGGTATGGAGGAACTGTTATAAAAATAGGCGGGGTATAAAAATACAGAATAATTTGTAAATAATAGTAGAAAACAAGTGTGCATATATGGTACATTAATAGTTGTGCAGTTATAATGCTGTACAACATTAAAACGGATACATAAGGAGTGACATATGAGAAAGGCTTTGTGAAGAGCGGCACATGAAAAATCATGCATAGGAGGCGCTTCATAAAAAGCGGCATATGAAAAGCGACTTATGAAAGGGAAGAGAGGGAATTTTATGAAGCGAGAAAAATTCGGCTCCCGTCTTGGATTTATTCTGATTTCAGCGGGATGCGCGATCGGTCTTGGAAATGTATGGAGATTTCCTTACATTACAGGGCAGTATGGAGGTGCGGCGTTTGTATTGATCTACCTGCTGTTCCTGTTGATACTCGGTCTGCCGATCATGGTAATGGAGTTTTCGGTGGGACGAGCTTCTAAAAGCAGTGTGGCATTATCTTTTGACAGATTAGAGCCGCTCGGTACAAAATGGCATTGGTATAAATGGTTCGGCATGGCAGGGAACTATCTG
>CAJLUP010000183.1 GCA_905209865.1 uncultured Lachnospiraceae bacterium | reverse complement strand
TCTTTATAGACAAGTTTATGCTCCGTTTTTTTCAACTTTGTGTATAGACAACCTATTACGATCACTTTGTTTGTTTACTCTTTCGAGTCAACGTGTTAAAATACACCTATATTATTATAAGGAAAGGATTTTACTTTTATGATTTCAGACAGCACTCCTGCAAAAATCGGCTTTATCGGACTCGGACTCATCGGCGGATCTGTCGCAAAGGCGATCCGGACATACTATCCAGACTATGAGCTGATTGCATTTGACAAAAATAAAGAAACACTTGCACTGGCAGTTCAGGAAGGCATCATTGATATCTCCTGCTCTGCGATTGACGACAATTTTAAGGGATGCAGCTATATTTTCTTATGCGCTCCTGTTTCATACAACACAGCCTATCTTACCCAACTGAAAAGTTTACTTAATCCCAACTGCATTTTAACAGATGTTGGAAGTGTCAAAACTTCAATCCACGAAGAAGTAATCGCTCTTGGTCTGGAAGCAAACTTTATAGGCGGTCATCCGATGGCAGGTTCAGAGAAAAACGGATTTGCTAATTCAAAAGCACATTTGATTGAAAACGCTTACTATATCCTTACACCTTCCGCTAAGGTTTCCGCCGAAAAGGTCGATGCCTACCGCGATTTTATTTCTTCTTTAAAAGCGCTCCCTATCGTCCTGGACTACAGGCAGCACGACTGTATAACCGGAACGATCAGTCATCTGCCGCATATCATTGCGTCTACACTTGTGAACTTCGTGCGCGATACGGATACAAAAGACGAACTAATGAAAGCTCTTGCCGCAGGCGGATTTAAAGACATTACAAGGATTGCATCTTCCTCTCCTGTTATGTGGCAGCAGATCTGCCTGAAAAACAAAGGAAATATATCTCACATTTTAGGGCAATATATCGAAGCGCTCACACAAGCCAAAGCTTCCGTAGATGCAGAAGACGAAAACGCGCTTTATACTTTGTTTGAATCTTCCCGCGACTACCGCAATTCCATGCCGAACACTTCGGCAGGCCCGATCAAGAAACAATTCGCCGTATACTGTGATATCATTGACGAAGCCGGAGGAATCGCAACAATCGCAACCATACTGGCAAGCAACAATATCAGCATCAAAAACATCGGCATTATCCACAACCGGGAATTCGAAGAAGGGGTGCTCCGAATTGAATTTTATGATGAATCTTCCTCTTCCAAAGCTTCTGCGCTGCTGAAAAAATACCGATATATCGTATATGAGATCTAACAGAGAGGAAAAGTCAAACAGGAGGAAAAGAAAAATGGAATTAGCCAGTATTCAAGGATTAAAAGGAAAGGTTTCCGTCCCCGGAGATAAATCAATCTCCCATCGATGCATCATGTTCGGATCGATCGCAAACGGAACGACTGAGATCCACAATTTTCTGAAAGGAGCAGACTGTCTCGCCACGATCCGCTGCTTTCAGGCAATGGGCATTAATATAGAAGAAACAGATCACACAATTACAGTTCACGGAAACGGACTGCACGGATTATCTGCTCCGTCCAACATTCTTGATGTCGGAAACAGCGGCACTACGACCCGCCTTTTATCAGGCATTCTCGCAGGACAGAAGTTTGAATCAAAGTTATCAGGCGACGAGTCTTTGAACTCCCGTCCTATGAAACGGATCATTGAACCGCTTACAATGATGGGGGCAAACATCTCAAGTGTTCTCAGAAACGGCTGCGCTCCGCTGTACATCACTCCTGGAGATCTGCACGGAATACACTATAACTCTCCTGTCTCTTCCGCACAGGTAAAATCATGTGTTCTTCTTGCCGGATTGTACGCAGACGGAGAAACTTCAGTTACAGAGCCGTCCCTTTCCAGAAACCATACTGAATTAATGCTCAGAGAATTTGGAGCCGATATCCGAACACTCCACTCCTTATCGGGTACAGAAGCAACTGCATATATAAAACCATGCCCCGAATTATACGGGCAGAAAATTACTGTTCCGGGAGATATTTCCTCCGCAGCATATTTTATCGCAGCAGGTCTGATCGTTCCCGACTCAGAAATTTTGATCGAAAATGCAGGAATCAATCCGACCCGCTCCGGCATCTTAAAAGTATGCGAAGATATGGGCGGAGATATCACTCTTCTTAACGAACGCTGCGAAGGCGGCGAAAAAATTGCCGATATCCTCGTCCGCACAAGCAGTCTGCATGGAATCACGATCGAGGGCGATATCATCCCGACATTGATCGATGAAATTCCGATCATCGCAGTCATGGCTGCCGTCGCAGACGGAACGACTGTCATTAAAGATGCCGCCGAACTGAAAGTAAAAGAAACTGACCGCATTGAAACTGTGACAGATAATTTAAAAGCAATGGGATGCAGCGTCACCCCTACAGAAGACGGAATGATCATCACAGGCGGAACACTTCACGGGGCATCGATCCATACTCTTCTCGATCACAGAATCGCAATGGCGTTCAGCATCGCGGCTCTTGTCGCTGACGGAACAACAAAAATCCTTGACAGCAAATGTGTGGACGTATCGTATCCTGCCTTTTATGATACATTTGAACAATTATTGTAACTTTTGAGAAGATCCTAAGTTTTAATGGTAAGTTGAAAA
>CAJLUP010000182.1 GCA_905209865.1 uncultured Lachnospiraceae bacterium | reverse complement strand
CGATAGAGCTGAATATCATGTCGGTTTTCCGCTGACATCTGCTGCACAAAACGCATTGGCGAAAGAATATTTTTTCTCGTTTTATGCGGAGCAAGAAGGCGAAGACTTTCCGCAGTAGGAAGTTCTATGTTCACACTCATCCTGTCCGCAAGGTATCCTGTCATCTGAAGAATCCGGGGATCTGCCCCAGGTATCGCTTTCACATGGATATACCCTTGAAATTTATACTCATGACGCAGCTTATATAACACTGCATATAAAAGTTCCATCGTATAATTCGGACTTTTTAAAACCCCTGAACTTAGAAATAACCCTTCTATATAATTCCTCCTATAAAATTCCATCGTCAAAGTACATACTTCTTCTGGAGTAAAGGAGGTTCGCACTACATCATTGGTCGAGCGATTCACACAATACTTACAGTCATAAATACATTCATTTGTCAGAAGAATTTTCAATAAAGATATACAGCGTCCATCTGCTGAAAAACTATGACAAATCCCTGCTTTTCGGCAATTCCCCATCCCTTTTCCATCTCCGTTTCTCTGAACGCCGCTTGATGTACAGGATACATCATATTTTGCCGCATCTGATAAGATTTCCAATTTTTCATCCAAAGTCATTTCCGTCTGTATTCGTTCCCACATCGTATGCTGCCCCTTTCTCTCTAAATGTCAAAAGAACATTTGTTCGGTTTTATGATAGCACATACGTTCGTCTTTTTCAAGACTTCCTTCTTGTTTAATCTATTTTATTTTTTACCTTCTCTCCATAATATAAAATGCAGCACAATCACCGAAAGTGCAAAAGGCACACTCCGGGATTGTAAGTGGTCATCAAGGTCTCGGACAATCCCGAACTTTGACTCGCCGCCATTACAAAAAAAGCCGGTTTCAAACGACAAGTCATTCAACTCACCGTTTTGAAATCAGCTTTCATTACACTACTGTTTATCTGCAGTCTGTTTTTTCTTTATTCGCATTCTCTGATACGTTTTCTAAGCGGCAGTACCATAGCCGGAGATACTGACAACTCATCCAGTCCCATCTTAAGGAACTCTTCTGTCAATTCAAGATCTGCTCCAAGCTCACCGCAAATACCAATCCAAGCGCCCTCCGCATGTGCATTATCTGCCGCCATCTTAATCATGGCAAGAACTGCCGGGTGGTGCGGATCATAAAACTTATCTAACTTTGCATTCTGACGGTCAATCGCCAGTGTATACTGCGTAAGGTCATTTGTACCTACACTGAAGAAATCCACTTCTTTTGCCAACTCACGGCTGATCATAACAGAAGCAGGAGTCTCGATCATAACACCAAGTTCTACATCCTCTTTAAACGGAATTCCTTCGTTTTTAAGTTCTTCTTTCACTTCCGCAATGATTGCTTTAATCTCATGGACTTCCGAAACCGAAATAATCATCGGGAACATAATAGAAATATTTCCAAACATAGCTGCGCGGTAAAGAGCTCTAAGCTGTGTCTTGAAAATCTCTTTCCGTGTCAGACAAATACGGATAGCACGGTATCCAAGAGCCGGATTTTCTTCTTTATCAAGTCCGAAATAATCCACCTGCTTGTCCGCACCAATATCCAATGTACGGATGATTACCTTCTTACCTGCCATGTTTTCCGCAACTTGCTTATATACTGCAAACTGCTGCTCTTCTGTCGGGAAATCCGAATTTTCCAAATAGAGGAATTCGCTTCGGAACAAACCGATACCGCCGGCATCATTTTTCAAAACTGCACCAACATCCGAAACATTACCAATGTTTGCATATACATTGATCTTCTGTCCGCTCTTCGTTACATTTTCTTTTCCTTTAAGCTGCTCAAGAAGCGCTTTCTGTTCCTGATCTTTCGCCCGCTTTTCTTCCATGACTTTCATCGTCTCTTCATCAGGATCAATGTATAACATACCGGTGAATCCATCGATCACCGCCATTTTCCCATCATATTCTGCCAACAGATCTTCCCCGAGTCCAATCACCGCCGGAATATTCATTGTACGGGCAAGAATTGCCGTATGTGAGTTTGAAGATCCGTACATTGTGGCAAAACCAAGAACTTTGCTCTTATCAAGCTGTACCGTCTCACTTGGAGCAAGATCATCAGCTGCAATGATGCACGGCTCTGTCATCTCCTTCATACCGCCGGATACTCCACACAAAATATCCAATACACGTTCGGATACATCCTTCACATCTGCTGCTCGTCCCTGCATGTAAGCGTCATCCATTGCCGCAAACATCTGTGCAAAATTATCAGCCGTCGTCGCCACTGCAAACTCTGCATTCACTTCCTGCGTACGGATAATATTCTCGATCGACTCAAGATAATCAAGATCTTCAAGCATCATCTGATGGATCTCGAAAATCATAGCGTTTGCCTCTCCGACATCTTCGATTGCTTTATCATACAATTCTTTTAACTGGGACACTGCCGTATCCTTTGCATCGCAGAATCTCTTCCACTCTGCATCGACATCATCTACGTGCGTTCTTTTGATCACTTTTTCATTTCTCTTATAGAACATGATCTTTCCGATAGAAACGCCGCCAAATACACTTTTTCCTTTTATTATAATCATAATTTATAAATTCTCCCTTAATCCG
>CAJLUP010000181.1 GCA_905209865.1 uncultured Lachnospiraceae bacterium | reverse complement strand
AAGCCATATTCATGCCGCAATTCTTTTACTCTATTCTCCAAAATTTGTTTCCATCCCCTTACCGTTTTTCTCCATTGTATCGAATCCTTTTTATCGTGCTATCCGAATAATGGATATTCTCATACTCGTATTTTGGATATCCTGTTTCTCAATTCAAAAAGCATGATATTATAAATTTATAATATGTGTTTTTCAGAACAGAATTTATTGATCTACAATGGAAAAAACAGAAAATACGGTTGCAGAAAATATCCGCAGACTCCGTTTAAAAAATCAATTAAAACAGGCAGATCTCGCGAAAAAACTCAATATCAGCAGACAGTCGCTCTCTGCATATGAACGCGGAATTACTCTGCCTGATATTTATCTGCTTATTGAAATCGCAGAACTTTTTAAAATTTCTTTAGATGAGCTTGCCGGAAGAAATACCGGCAAATGAAACAATTCGAAGCTTTTTAACCGATTATTCAAATCGAAGATTTTCTATTTCTCTCATGTCTTCTTATACTCTTCTTACTTCTGCATTCACATAATTATCTTGTTCTCTCTCAAATAACAGCGGACCTCCGGATTCACAGCATACAATTATATCTCGCGTTTTACGGCTCGTCCAGATTACGGATAAAACAAAAAGAGGATGTTGCGTACATATTAGAAGAATCAGTCGTAACCTATACGCAGTCTATAATAGATGCATCGGTAAAGGAAAATGCAGATTTCCACTCATAAGCAGGATTAAAACCAAAACTCAGAAAAACTTCAACGAGGAAAATGCCACAAACGGTTCAGCAAGCTTACCTGGGTATACGATAACGAAGCCGTATCAGACACCGGAAATGCTGTATTCAGGAAGCACAAGCACTGTAGGTGTATCGTAGAGTATGACGCTGGAGACGGAAAAGTAACAAACGTACACACAAAGAAAACGACAGACAAGGATGATATAGAAAGGAGAAATGAAAATGCAAACAAGGCAAAGAAAGAGACTGCGAGAAGCAAAGAGTATTACATAGAAAAAGCAAAAGAAATTTCCAGCAACAACTTAGATGGAATGAGCTTAAATGAACTGAGAAAAGCGGCGACAGAAGTAGGAATAGAGTATTATAAACAAGGTCTTTCGGGTGTGGATTTTCGAGGAAGAGACCCAGAAACTGTTGTAAGAAAACTGGTAGAGCAAGGGAACAGAACGTCACTGAAAAAGGATATTGTTTCTATGCGGAATAAGTTGAGAGATTCCAAAAAGAATGATACAATAAAACCAGATAAGATCATAAAGGGACATAAAGGAGCACCGAAGAAAGCAGAAGCAGGAATGGTGATAGATCATATTGGAAAAGATGAAAAAGTGGATGCGAGGACTTTTTATGGAGGATCAAACTTAAAAACTAAAGACATTCACACAACTGCTCATGGAAATCCAAGACAGCACCCTTACGGAAAACATGGGGAACATGTACATGATTATACATGGGGAGATGATGAAAGGTTGAAAAATAAGACAACTCGCGAATTAAGCGAAGAGGAAAGAAAGGAGAACAGAGATATATTATGAGCAAAGATGAATTAAGGCGAATTTTATCTGAGTGTTGCAATGATATTTCTTTCACCTATAGAGGAGTGACGTCAGGAGTGACGGTTGAAGTCAGAGATTACATTCCAACGTATCAAGCGTGGCATGGTGATGATACGAAAGAATATGGTAATATAGACGAAGTTATGAATGATAAATTCTATAGCGGAAAGTCATTAAATGATTTAGTAAAAGAAGCGAAAATTGATGTAATATAATACCATCTGCCGAACTGACAGGTGGTATTTTTATCCATTTTAAAGAAAGAAGAAGGGTGATCTTATGGCAAAGGACGATTATTTTGTAATTGTACACAAGATACTATCGTACTTGTATGTAAAATTGAAATCGGGAGAAGATGTAAACCCGAACATGATTACTCACGACAGTCAACTACTGCAGATCAACCGGAAGGGATTGCGTATGTGTGCAATAACTCTTTGATAGAAAAAGTGAAAGAATTTTTTTAATACCTACTATGACTATCTGTGGGATGAAATCCTAGAGTGCTTGGATTCTTCTTAGAATAAGCAGAAAAATCCAAAAATTTGTAAAATGTGTTTTAAAGCTATGTTAAAGTACGGCTTTTTTAATCCTCTTCTTTTTCTACAGAAATCAAACAGCTGTATAGCAAAAAACAGCAAAAAAAGCTGCCGCTTCACGATTTATCAATCGTTAAAACGACAGTCCATTTACTTCTTTAATGCGGAAGATGGGACTTGAACCCACACAAGCGCAATGCTTACAAGATCCTTAGTCTTGCTCGTCTGCCAGTTCCGACACTTCCGCATTCCATATAGGATATATGATCTTTTTGCTGACCACAAATGATATGATACCATTATTCAGACAAAAAGTCAACACTTTTTTATAACTTTCTGCCAGTTTTTCAGCAGTTTTTATCTCCGTTTTATCACTTCTTTGATTTTTCACTTTTTTCAAAAAATAAATTCAGATAATCACCATAAGTGCCAAAAGGCACATTCCGGGATTGCAAGCAGTCACCATTTAAATAAAAAAAGGGGCTGTTGCAAAATAGATGAGTAATCATCTATGGAGCAATAGCTCCCTTT
>CAJLUP010000180.1 GCA_905209865.1 uncultured Lachnospiraceae bacterium | reverse complement strand
CGCCTGTGTAAGCGTGGATTGTGCACATGATACCGGATTTGATCGGTGCAAGATCATTCAATGCTTTTGCCATCGGAGCCAAGCAGTTTGTTGTACAAGAAGCTGCAGAGATGATGTTGTCATCTTTTGTAAGCTGCTCGTGGTTTACGTTGTATACGATTGTCGGAAGATCGTTTCCTGCCGGAGCGGAAATAACAACTTTTTTAGCGCCTGCATCGATATGTGCCTGTGCTTTTGCTTTGGATGTGTAGAATCCTGTACACTCCAGAACTACGTCAACGCCGATCTCTCCCCACGGAAGCTCTGCTGCGTTTGCTTTTGCGTAGATTTTAATTTCTTTTCCATCAACAATGATAGAATCCTCTCCAGCCTCAACTTTATCTGCCAGCGCATATTTGCCCTGTGTTGAGTCATATTTCAGTAAGTGAGCAAGCATTTTCGGGGATGTCAGGTCATTGATTGCTACGATCTCAAATCCCTCTGCTCCGAACATCTGTCTGAAAGCAAGACGTCCAATACGTCCAAATCCATTAATCGCTACTTTTACTGCCATGATTAATTCCTCCTAAAAGTTTGAAAAATATTTAACTGTTTCCAGTCATGCAAATGAACCCCCGCAAAATAAACATTGTTAAGAATTCATCAACTAGCATAATTGTACTAAAATAGAAACAAAAATTCAAGTCCTAAATACATTTTTATGGAATCCGTCGAAAAACTGCCTTACGTTTCTCAAATTCTGTATAATATCGAAAACCACATGCCTTCAGAAGTTCTCCTGCCGTCTCAAAATCATACCCAACATGTTCCGGTTTATGCGCATCTGATCCTACTGTTATGATCTCTCCGCCCAATTCTTTGTACCGGCAAAGTACATCCGGATGCGGATGTGCAAATCCAAGTCCGTATTTGATTCCTGCCATATTCAATTCCAAACCTTTTCCGGAATTGATTAATTCCTTTAAGATCTCATCGATCTCATCAGAAAATTGCCTGTAAGAATATTCTTCTGCCTGATGCTTTCCATAACGCACTACATAATCTATATGTCCAAGCACATCAAAACACCTGATCTTTCGAATACAATCCAGCGTTTCCCGAAATGCACTTCTGTATGCATCTGCATCGCTGACCCCTTCAAACATCTTTCCATTGTATGGGTCTTCCCCTTGAATAAGATGCATCGAACCAATTACAAAATCAAACGGATATTTTTCAGTCAGCGTTTTATATTCCGCCTGCAAATGTTTTTGCAGGCCCAGTTCGATTCCGATTCTCACTTGAAGTTGTCCCTCAAACTCTTTTTTCTTTTTCAGCAGCTGTGCAAAATAAGTATCCGTATCTAACCGAAACGGATTTTCTCCCAGTTCTTCATCCGGCGGATAATCTGCATCCATATGATCTGTGATACATATTGTGCGAAGCCCTCTTTCAACTGCAGCCTTTCCCATTGAATCAACCGTCGCTTCACTGTCTGTTGAAAATTCGGTGTGCATATGAAAATCAGAACGTATCATCGTTTCTTTCAATTCTTTTTGCATCCTCTCACACCTTTCATAAAATTGTGCCGCCTCCAAGCACATACTCTCCGTCATAAAATACAAGTGCCTGTCCGGGAGTCACCGCCCTTTGCGGCTCTTCAAATCGGCAAGTTACCTCATCTTCCCCCGTCCGCTCAACCGTACACCACGCACCCTTATGATTATACCTGATCTTTGCAAACACGCGCACAGGTCTCTGAATATCTTCTACAGCCATAAAATTCAGCTTGTTTGCACGAACAACCGTTGTAAGAGATTCCTCATAAGTTCCGATAACAACTTCATTTGTTTCCGGACGAATCTCGAGAACAAAAGCCGGAAAGCCAAGCGCCAGACCAAGCCCTTTTCTCTGGCCTACTGTATAATGAATAATTCCTTTGTGCTGACCGATCACCGTTCCATCAGACAAGACAAATTTGCCTTCTGAAACTTTTTTCCCTGTGTGAGTCTCAATAAAAGAAGCATAGTCACCATCCGGGACAAAACAGATGTCCTGACTGTCCGGTTTATCCGCAACGAGCAGTCCGATCTTTTCAGCAATCTGCCGCACTTCTTCTTTCGTATACTCTCCGACAGGCATCAATGTCCGTTTCAACTGTTCCTGAGTCAGATTATACAGCGCATACGTTTGATCTTTTGCAGCCGTTGCTGAACGGCGCAGCGCATACCTTCCATTTGGAAGCTGTTCAACCCGCGCGTAATGCCCTGTTGCAATATAGTCTGCTCCGATAGAAATGCTTCGTTTCAGAAGTGCTTCCCATTTTACATAACGATTGCAGGCAATACACGGATTTGGAGTTTGACCATTCACATAAGAATCTGCAAAATAATCAATCACATTTTTCTTGAATTCCTCTCTGAAATTCATCACATAATAAGGAATATCCAGCGCCGCCGCAACTCTTCTTGCATCTTCTACAGCGCTTAATCCGCAGCATCCGCCATTTTCTTCCACTGTACAAATGTCCTCTTCCTGCCAGATCTGCATTGTGACGCCAATCACATCATACCCTTGTTCTTTCAGAAGATATGCCGCCACAGACGAATCTACGCCTCCTGACATTCCCACAACCACTTTCTCCATCAATATTCCTCTTCTTCCTCGTCCTCATGAATATCT
>CAJLUP010000179.1 GCA_905209865.1 uncultured Lachnospiraceae bacterium | reverse complement strand
GGAGAATCCAAAAGGTTAAACAGCAAGAACGAAAATGCTGCCATTGCCGATGGGAACCATGCTGACACTCCGCCTGCCACATTTACCGCATCTTCCACATCACCGGATACATTTGCAAGCACTCCCATCGTAGATACGATCGCTTCTTTTGCCGTAAATCCCGAAAGAGCCGCCGCAACCGGCTGCCACTCTCCAAACCCAAGAGGACGAAAGATCACCGCAAGCGCTCCGCCGATCATTGCCAACAGACTGTCCGCACTGTCTTGTACAAGTCCGAATCTTCCGTCTGTGAATCCGAATCCGCCTAAGAACCACATGATTACACAGGCAAGAAAAAGGATCGTACCGGCTTTTATAATAAATCCTTTCAGTCTCTCCCATACATGGAGAAGAACGGTCTTCGCCTGCGGGATATGATACTGCGGCAGTTCCATTACAAAAGGAGCCGGTTTTCCTGAAAAAGGTTTTGTCTTCTTTAATATTATAGCAGATACAAGCACCGCTGCAATCCCTATAAAATACATCAGCGGCGCGATGAAAGAACTTTCTGTATATCCTGTCGCTTCTCCGGCGATCACCCCGCCCATAAGCGCAATAACCGGAAGTTTCGCTCCGCATGGAATAAATGTAGCGGTCATAATCGTAAGCCGTCTGTCATTGTCCTGCTCAATCGTTCTTGACGCCATAATTCCGGGTATTCCACAACCCGAAGAAATAAGAAGCGGAATAAAGCTCTTTCCTGATAATCCGAAATGGCGGAACAATCGATCCATAACAAAGGCAATCCGAACCATGTACCCACAGTCTTCAAGCAAAGACAGGAAGAGGAACAACACCGCCATTTGCGGAACGAATCCCAGAACTGCGCCCAAGCCGCCGATGATCCCGTCGACAACAAGTCCTGTCACAAGATTTCCCGCTCCGATGTTTCCTAAAAACGTGCCGGCTATATTTTGAATTTCAACAACAAATACGTCATTCGTCCAATCCGTCATCCATGTACCGACTGTTGTCACCGAAACATAATATACCGCCCACATCACTAATATAAATATCGGAAGCCCTAATATACGGTTTGTTACAATACGGTCAATTTTGTCCGAAGTTGTCAGTTTCTCTCTTCCTTTTCTAACCGTCTGCGAAACAATTTTCTGAATATACCGATACCGTTCATCAGTGACAATACTTTCCATGTCATCGTCCCGTTTTTCTTCCATTGCCTCGCGCAGTTTTGACACAACTGACAGAGACTTTTCCGGCAAGTTTAAAGAGCCGGCTGCTTTACTGTCATTTTCGAGAAGCTTTACCGCATACCAGCGTTTCTTGCTCTGTTCAATTCCTGCCGGAAGAAGAGCCGTCGTCTGCTGTATCATATCTTCCAGTTCTTCGGAAAAAATTCCATCAGGAAGGTTTTCTTTCTTCTGTTTCGCCGTTTGAACAGCCTCATCAATCAGTTCTTTCAATCCCGACTTTTTCAAAGCTGACGTTTCGATTACCGGGCAGCCGAGAAGTTCGGATAACTGTTTCTTATTGATCTTTATCCCCCGTTTTTCAAGCAGATCAGCCATATTCAGCGCGATTACAACCGGAACTCCTGTCTCAGTCAGCTGTGTCGTCAAATACAAATTACGCTCAATATTCGTCGCATCTACAAGATTGATGATCACATCTGGATCTTCCTTTAAAATATAATCCCGGCTTACAACCTCCTCAAGTGTATACGGAGAAAGGGAATAAACTCCCGGCAGATCCGTTACCGTGATCTGGGTCCCTTTTGACTTTTTGCTTTTTACTTTTCCTTCTTTTTTCTCCACCGTGACTCCCGGCCAGTTTCCGACATACTGATTTGCACCTGTAAGTGCATTAAACATCGTTGTTTTTCCACAGTTTGGATTTCCGGCTAGTGCAGCTCTGACTTCCATTTCCCTCAACCTCCTGCTATATTGACTCTACTAAGACGCACTTCGCATCTTCTTTTCTTACAGACAACTCATATCCGCGAACGGTAATCTCCACCGGATCACCAAGAGGCGCCACTTTTCGGATATAGATCTGACTTCCCTTCGTGATCCCCATATCCATGATCCGCCGCTTATACGCCCCGTCTCCCTCAATTTTTATGACAGCTACCGTACTTCCTACTTTCGCGTTCCCTAATGTCTTTCCCATCTCATTCTCCTTTCCCGGTTACAGTTTTCTATCTGAACTGCCGCCTTTCCCGCTAGATCATAATGTGCCTTGCCATCTCCGCGTTTACGGCAATTCTGGAATTTTTAATATTTACAATCACATTTCCACTCATCTCAGACAAAACAGTCACTTCCGTTCCTGACACAAACCCAAGATTACCGAGAAAACGTCTTGTTTCCTCATTCCCACTCACCCGGGTGATCACAAGCGCCTCACCTATATTCGCCATTGTAAGCGGCATAAAAAACACCTTCCTTCTCTGTCTAAAAGTTATCGTATTTTGAAATTGATAATCCTTTTCATTTACATTTAGTTAGGTTACTCTAACTACGGTGGATTGTCAAGCATTTTTTCAATTTTTCAACCTTCTCCAGCTTACTTCCGCTCTTTTCCTCCTCTCCATCTCACTTCCGCCGCATTTCCCACAGCAAAAAAAGAGAGACCCGCAGACTGCTGCGCTGCCTCCCGAATAAAAATGCGTCTGCGGGCATCTTAGAGTATAATTATCATTGGCAAAAATAAAGGGAAGAGATCGAAACCTCTTC
>CAJLUP010000178.1 GCA_905209865.1 uncultured Lachnospiraceae bacterium | reverse complement strand
TATCAATGATTCAAAAAGAGCAGAAGATAAAAAGCGGGAAACTGCTCCGAAACGGGAAGAAAACCGGAAAAAAAGCGGAGTGAAACATAAAAAACCGAAATTGAAGCAGGCAGGCAACGGCAATCTTTCCTGCTGGTTCGGAGTGGGTTCAGCCGCAGTGTTGGCGGGCTGCGTAGCGTATGCGTTTTTCAGAAGAGGAAACGCGCCAGGAATTATCGGAGGGATTATGACCGTTTCGCTGTTATTGGCAGGATACGGGATCTATTCGGCGATCATCGGATTTCGGGAGCGGGATCGCGGGTATTTGACATGTAAGGTCGGAATGATCATTAATGTGGCGGCAATTATTTCATTTTTTGCGGTATTTATCGGCGGATTGAGTTAAATGTTGAAATACCGGGCGGATATATTGAGTAGTAGGGAAGGAAAAGAAAATGCAGGAATTATCAGAAAAATGTAAAAATAATCCATATAAGGAGCGGCATGAACTGGCAGTAGAACGGCTTCGTACACTGCCTTTTGAAGAGTCTGTGGAGGACGCGTATATCGCCTATTTCCGATTGGCCGCTTTGTTTTTGCTGGAAGTGGAGAATGTTCGCATTCAGGTGGAAAAGGGACAATGGGATCAATATAGTGAAGAAGACATGCGGCAGATCAACAAAATTCTATACAGTGATATTGTCGGAGATGCTTACGAAAAAAGCTATGCGAATCCGGCCTATACGTGCAGCTGGTTCGAGCCTGAGATGGGAAAACTTCTGAGTTTCCTTTATGTGGAAATGCGTTCGGGAATTCCATATGCGTTTGAAGGCAGATACGATTATCTGACCATTTTGTATGAGCTGTTTATCGAAGTATATACTTATTTTGAAAATTGCAGGGCGGACGGCATGGAGCCGGAAAGCCGCAGAGTAAAAGATATCGTATATTGGTATGCAAGTGATTACTGCGATGTTTTTTTGGCAGACAGGATCAAAGAACAGATCGATCCTTCCTGTTCTTTTGCGGCAGATGTTATCGAAAATGCAGATTTGAGCAACGATAAATATTTATATCGTTTCGGGGAATATATTACGGAAAATGAGTTGGGAACAGCGCGTTATCTGCGAACACTTCCTGATGAGACGATTCAGAAGATGGCAGATGTTTACACAGAGGGATATCGGATCGGATTTATTAATACAGGAAAGGATTTATCAAAAAAATCTGTCGTAAATATTCGATACAGTCTGGGATTTGAACGAGTTATAAAAGCGGCGATTGAAAATTTTCGAAAAATGGGTCTGAAACCTGTAATATACAGGGCGGCATCGAGTGTGATCACGAAGAGAGAACATCACAAGATCGGATATTTCGGCGCTGTGGCAAACTGGCAGTATGAATACGATCATAGACAGGATCAGGCGCTGTTTATGGATAAGCGTTATATTGAACGCCGCTTAGAAGTGATGCATACAGTCTATGAGCAAAATAGAGAACAGGCAGCGCAGTTTGCAGGACCTGCTGTGATGGAAACGTTTGGGGAAAAGCCGTTTTCGCCAAAGGCAGTGCCGGAAGCGCCGGTTTACAGTGAAGAACAAAGGACACTCTCTCTTCAGTACGACAGCAGATCAGGACAGATCACGAATGAATATATCAAAGGCGAAGAGAGAAGTTTTACGATCATCGCATATCCGGTACCGGAGATCGGGGCAAAATACGAAGAAATTTTTGATGAAGTGATTCGTATCAATACGCTGGACGCAAAATTATATGAGAAAGTCCAGCAGACGATGATCGATGCGCTCGATCAGGGCGTGGCGGTTCGTGTGATTGGAAAAGGAGAGAACCGCACAGATATGGAGATCCGTCTTTGGGAATTAGAAGACAGCAGGAAAGAAACGATCTTTGAAAACTGCGTTGCGGATGTAAATATTCCGGTCGGCGAAGTGTTTACATCGCCGGTACTTGAAGGAACAAACGGAGTTCTGCATGTCAGCCGCGTATATTTAGACGGACTGCAGTATCAGGATCTGGAATTGAAGTTTGAAGACGGGAAGATCGTTGATTACCGCTGCGGTAATTTTGAAGACGAGGAAGAAGGCAGACGTTATATCTATGATAACGTGTTGAAAAATCACGAGACGCTTCCGCTTGGAGAATTTGCGATCGGAACAAATACGACTGCTTATGCAGCCGGAAAAAAATACGGAATTGAAGATAAGATGCCGATTTTGATCGCCGAGAAAACAGGCCCGCATTTTGCGGTAGGCGACACCTGCTATTCGTGGAGCGAAGACGTCCGCGTCTATAATCCGAATGGGAAAGAAATTGTCGCAAAGGATAATTCCTGTTCTTTGAAAAGGAAAGAAGATCCGTCGGCGGCATACTTTCACTGTCACACAGATATAACCGTACCTTATGAAGAGTTAGAAGAAATAAGTGTAGTGACAAAAGACGGGAAACACATTATACTAATTAAAGACGGAAGGTTTGTACTTCCGGGAACTGAAATTTTGAATGAACCATTAAAACAACTCGAAAAATGATTTGAGATTTTAAGGAGGAAATAACGTGCCAAAAGTAGGAATCGTAATGGGCAGTGACTCTGACCTGAAAGTAATGAGCAAAGCTGCATCAATGTTGGAAAAATTCGGGATTGATTATGAAATGACGATCATTTCCGCACATCGTATGCCGGACGTATTTTTTGAGTGGGCAAAAGCCGCGGAAGGGAAAGGAATCAAAGTGATCATTGCCGGAGCCGGAATGGCGGCGCACCTTCCGGGA
>CAJLUP010000177.1 GCA_905209865.1 uncultured Lachnospiraceae bacterium | reverse complement strand
TGTTGAGTCCGATTTTGACCGTACTTGCCGTTGTGATGATCGGGGTGATGACGTTTGTATCGAGAGTTGTCGGCGGAAACAGCGGAAAATATTTCGTGCGGCAGCAGCTTGATCTGGCAAATATCACCGGATTTGTGGAAGAGCGAATGACGGGGCAGCGTGTCGTTAAAGTGTTTAACCATGAGCGGATTTCGGAAGAGGAGTTTGATGCGCTTAATGAGAAGTTGTTTGTGAGCGCATCTAAGGCGCATACATTTGCAAGTATTATGGGACCGGTCATCGGAAACCTTGGAAACTTGCAGTTTGTTTTGACTGCTGTGCTGGGCGGAGCTCTTTCTGTTCTCGGCATTGGAAATATTACGCTCGGTGTGATGGCGTCTTATCTTCAGTTTACGAAGAGTTTTACCCAGCCGTTTATGCAGATCGCCCAGCAGTTTAACTCGATCATTATGGCTCTTGCGGGTGCAGAACGTATTTTTAATATGATGGATGAAGCGCCGGAAGTAGATGAAGGATATGTTACTCTTGTAAATGCAAAGAAAGATGCAAATGGAAATCTTACAGAGTGCAAAGAAAGAACTGGTTTATGGGCGTGGAAGCATCCGCATCAGGCTGACGGTACGGTGACTTATACGGAGCTGAAAGGTGATGTGAGATTTTATGATATGACGTTTGGATATACGGAAGATCATATGGTGCTCCATGATCTGACCCTGTACGCGAAACCGGGGCAGAAACTAGCCTTTGTCGGATCGACGGGAGCAGGAAAGACAACGATCACGAACTTGATCAATCGCTTCTACGATGTGCAGGATGGAAAGATCCGTTATGATGACATTAATATTAACAAGATTAAAAAGTCGGACCTGCGAAGATCGCTTGGTATCGTTCTTCAAGATACACATTTGTTTACAGGAACGATCATGGAAAACATTCGTTACGGAAAGCTGGATGCCACAGACGAGGAAGTTTATAAGGCAGCAGAGCTGGCTCACGCAGACGGATTTATCAAGATGCTTCCGAAAGGTTATGAGACACGCTTGAGCGGAGACGGGGAAGAATTGTCTCAGGGGCAGCGTCAGCTTCTTGCGATTGCCAGAGCCGCTATTGCCGATCCTCCGGTACTGATCCTTGATGAAGCGACATCCTCTATTGATACAAGAACGGAAAGTATCGTTCAAAAAGGCATGGATAACTTGATGAAGGGACGTACCGTATTCGTGATCGCCCATAGACTTTCGACGATCCGAAACAGCGATGCAATCATGGTGCTGGAACACGGACGCATTATCGAACGTGGAACGCATGATGAACTGCTGGCGCAGAAAGGAACATATTATCAGCTTTATACAGGGAACTTAGAGTTGTCGTAGAATAGAAAGAGAGGGGATTTTAAAACCCCCCTTTCTTTTTTATAATATAGATCGGCCGCTTCTTACTTTCCATATAATCTTTTGACATATATTGTCCAAGCAGAGACAGGAAGATCATCTGTATTCCGTTTAACGCGAGAATCAGGCAGATAAGCAGGATGATCCAGTTTGTTCCGTGTCCGGTCAAGACGGAAACGAGTTCTGTGACAACCGCGGCGATCAAAAGAAATATTCCGATGAATCCGGGAAGGGAAGCAGGAGCGGAAGAGAAGGATAAAATTCCGTCCATGGCATAGCGGAACAGAGAACGGAAATTCCACTTTGTTTTTCCTGCGGCGCGCTCGGTGTTGTGAAATGGAATCCATTTCGTGTCAAATCCGACGAAAGAGAAGATCCCTTTCATATAGCGGTTGTATTCTTTGAGTTCCAAAACGGAATCGGTCATGGCGCGGTTCATCATTCGGAAATCTCCCTTTCCGTCACCCATGTCAAGATGACATGTTTTGCCGATCAGGTGGTAGAAAGAGCGGGATAAAAATGTTCGGACCGGATTTTCGCCGGATCTGTCTTCTCTTAGACCTGCACAGCAGTCGTACCCTTCGTATTTGACGGCATGATACATCTCTTTGAGCAAAGCGGGCGGATGCTGCAAGTCGGCGTCCATAAATACACAGTAGTTTCCCGATGCATTCTGAAGACCGGCGTACATTGCGGCTTCTTTTCCGAAATTTCTGGAAAATGTAAGGAAACGGACGCGGTCATCTTTCTCGGTGAAGAGCTGCAGGATATCCGCTGTGCGGTCAGAACTTCCATCGTCTACGAAGATCAGTTCACAGACAGCGCTTTCGATCGAGGATGCGGCGTTTGAAACTGCGTCGTAGAAAGCGGGGAGAACTTTTTCTTCGTTGTAACATGGCACGATAATGCTGATCACATCAGCGGCGGGACTTGGATTTGATTCTTCGCAAGGCAGCATCTTTTCAGCAGATGCGGTCAGGTGAGGCTTAAAAGAACAAATATTGTTTTTGATCGTATTATTTTTGGCAGCGTTATTTTTGGTTGTCATAGGGCAGCAGCTCCTTTCTGATCATAGGTTGTCCCTGCCGATGGCCGGCAGTTTTGAAAACACGGTATTTGCACAGTACATAGTTTCCGATTACAGTTACGGCGCTTACAATCAATTTTGATATAAGCGGAGATAAAGCGAATTGGTCAATGGCAATCCACAGAAGGAGATTTTCGACAAGCAGCGTAAGGAAACGCAATGCTGCGAATGCAAAAAATTCTTCCGGGATTCGTCTGTCTGATCGGAAGACCCACCTGCGGTTCAGCGTATAGGCAGTGATTACTGCGGCTGCCCACGCGATGCTGTTAGAGCCAAGATACGGCATGTGAAA
>CAJLUP010000176.1 GCA_905209865.1 uncultured Lachnospiraceae bacterium | reverse complement strand
TTAAAATTTCTAAAAAGAAACTAAAGTGTATGATTCTTTACAGTGTGCATCATTTCCTGTAATGCCTGTTCCCAACGTTCCTGTTCAGTTTCAAATCTTTCCCATAACCAAGCGATTGCAAGATCAAGTCCTGCTTCAGAAAGTTCAAAAGTTTTTCTTTCTATCTGATCTTCCGGCGTTTGCTCAAAACACCACGGTTCGGGATAGATAAAAACAGTAAATGTTGTACTTTCTTTGCCATTGTCTGAACGCATCATGTAACGCATACCATTATGGCTTCCTGAAAAAGGTTCTTTTTTCAGTCCGCCGTAAGGAACAAGTCTCTTATCAATCATGAAAATATCTCCCTGTCGTTTTTGTTATTTGCCACACCGGACATGAATTTATTATATCATTGAGCAGCTTTTTCTGCAAATTCTGTAGTGATCAGATCTTCGTACGGAACTCTTTGCTCAAGTTCACCGGAGCTTTCCAAAATATCCTGAAGTAAGTCAAAACTGTTTTTTTCAAAAATCAGATTGTTTTTCCAAGTATCCTGTTCGTAATAACGGGTTACGATTGTTGTAATCGTATCAAGTGTTGTTTCGGGAAATTGAGGCTCAATTACAGAAGCAATCTCAGCAGGAGTATGAGATTGAACAAAATCCATTCCTTTTTGGAGGGCATTAGTAAAACGTTGGATTACTTCTGCATTTTCTTTTAAATAACTTTTTTTGGCGCTGAAAGCTGTGTAAGGAACATATCCGCTGTCTTCTCCCAGAGATGCGATAACATGACCTTTTCCGGCAGATTCAAGAGAAGTTGCTCCTGGTTCGAATTCAATCGTAAAATCTCCCCGTCCATCTGCAAAGGCAGGCGCTGTAGAACCAAAGTCTATATTTTGGATAATGGTAAGATCTTGTTCGGGATCAATGCCGTTTTCCTTTAAAATATATTCAAATACCATCTCAGGCATGCCGCCTTTTCTGCCGCCCAAAACCGTTTTTCCTTTCAGCATTTCCCATTGAAAATCAGCAGATTCCTGTCGTGCAACGAGAAAATTACCGGCTCTTTGTGTGAGTTGAGCAAAATTAACGACATAGTCGGAAGCTCCTTCATTGTACATATAAACGGAAGCTTCAGAGCCCATAAATCCAATGTCAGCTTCGCCGGAAATAACAGCCGTCATTGTTTTATCAGCTCCAAACGGGGATGACAATTTAGGCGCAGACAGCTTAAATAAAATCAACATAGTCAATCGTATAATCGGATTTTAAATAGATCTGCCGGATCGTGTTTTTCCAAAAAGCTCTTTTGTTCTCAGGGGTCAATGATTTGTAAATATCCCTGAAATCCTGCTGAAGGAGTGTCTTAATAAATGAGTAGTCAGGCTCGGGATCAACGGTTACAGAGTTTAAATCTTCTTTTTCTTTTTCCAGTGAGTCGTATTCCCGGCTGTAATAGTCCCATTCGATTCGTCCCTTTTGAAAGAGCAAATTTAATCGATCCAGTTCCTTGTCGATCTGCTTTTCGGTTCTTCGAACCGGAGGCGCTTTCTTTTTTTGCTGCTTTACGTTTTTTACACGGATTTTGTACATTTTAAACTCATTCTCCAGATTATCTAAAAGGTAGCTTTCAATCAGATTTTGGCTTACCCTGTGGTGATTTGTGCAGATTCGGTCAATCATTGCCCTGTTGCATCTGTAGTAACAGTAGTCTCGTTTTTCTCCAGTTTTTCTGTTTACAACGGATTTGCAGCCAGTTCCGCATAAAATCTGTCCGCATTGCGGACATCGGATTAGTCCGGTAAAGTAGTAGACCCTTCCGGATCGTGTACGTCTTATACTTTTTTTGCTGATGTTTTGGATGTGCGCCCATCGTTCCTCCGACAGGTAAGCGGGGCAGTATGGAATCCCGCGGTATGTACCTTTGTAAAATTCACTGGAAAGCATGGTGCGCAGCATGCTGTAAGAAAAAGCGGGATCGTAGTTACGCTGTATAAATCGAAGAGTCTGCTGCTTAGCCTGGTGTTTTTCAAAGTAATCGTAAAACGCATTTACCATCTCTTCCTGTTCCGGATCTTTGACCATACATTTCTTTCCGTCTACGATTCCCACCTTATAACCGCGCGGCATATTGTTTTCTCCAAAAATGACTTTTCCCTGCC
The DNA here is from genome assembly GCA_905209865.1 of uncultured Lachnospiraceae bacterium. Classification (GTDB taxonomy): domain Bacteria; phylum Bacillota; class Clostridia; order Lachnospirales; family Lachnospiraceae; genus Mediterraneibacter. Next base: position 732 of record CAJLUP010000176.1, on the reverse strand, counting down.
GAATAGATGCTTCGTTCACGAATTTGATACGCTCGGATGTTGTATCTACTTCGTTCTGTCCGATTGACAGCACAACATTGAGCTGTAGCCGGCCGTCCCTAGTCTCCATGTTGATGCCCGGTTCTGAGGCAGATATCCAGTATACTCCATATTCATCCAGGATATCTTGTACTTTGTAGAAGTCGGACATGTTTCTAAACCAGCGATCCAGCCGCCAGAAGAGGATTACGTCAATCTTTCCGGCCTTTACGTCTTCCAGCAGAGCATGGATTGCTTTTCGTTTCTTGAGTTCTTTTCTTGCAGTTTTACCTTCATCTGCATAGATACCGGTAATGATCATTCCATGATCTTTCGCATAGCATGCAAGGTATTCACGCTGAGCTTCTATGGATTTTCCGTGCATCATCTGCTCCGAAGTTGAGACACGGATATAGATCGCACAGCGTTTGATCTTTTCCGACATGTTATCATCTCCTTTATTCATTTGTATGTTTCAAGCCGCGCCCCATGCATAGGGACGAGGATACAAAAATAACAGCCAGCATGGAACGAGTGTTCCGGCTTGCGTGACTGTTCCGAAGATGATACAATATTTTTGTTGATTAGGTGTATATCTTCGGATATATCCCAGAGCCGTTCCTGTTGGCGCAGGGGCGGTTCTTTCTTATGCAAAAACAAAAGAGGGTGTCGCAAAATCATCAGATTAGATGATTGAGCGATGCCCTCGCTCTA
>CAJLUP010000175.1 GCA_905209865.1 uncultured Lachnospiraceae bacterium | reverse complement strand
AACGGAGCGCCGAACAGTCCGAACATTGTCATAAACTGTGACTGTGATGTATCATATCCCATTGATTTCAGCAAGGACGGCATCCATGTCATCAATGTATACTGGATCGTGTTCATACCGATCAATACAAGAGAACCAACAATCGTTCTTCTCAAAAGTTTGCCTTTAAACAGCGCTGAATACGGAAGCTGTTTTACTTCTTTCGGTTCTTCTGTTACCGGCGGAAGCGGTTTTCCTGTTGATGCTTCGATTTCTTTTTCAATCTTTGTAAGGATCGCGTCTGCTTCCTCAACTCTTCCCTGTGACTCTAACCAACGCGGAGATTCCGGAAGTTTTTTTGCAATAATGATAGATGCAATAATAGAAAGAACTGACGGGATCATGTACTGGATTCTCCAGTTCATACTATAGCTTACTCCAGTTGTTACGATCAAAAATGCAATTCCGTTACAAATTGGGTGAGCCCAGTTTCCGATAAAGGAGTTACGGCTTGACCATACACCACGGTTTCTTCCCGGTACATACTCTGTAAATCCTGCAAACAGAACAACGAGAAGTGCTCCAAGTCCAAATCCCTGTACAAGTCTGAATACATACAATACATAAACATTTGGTGCAACAGCTCCGCCGATCATGGCGATAATATGAATAATTTCATACAAAAGAATACTTTTTTTACGACCAATCTTATCTCCGATCGGACCGCCTACAAGCGCTCCGAAGAGCTGTCCTGCCGTATAAGTTGTTCCCCACATTGCAAGAAGTTTTGTTCCTGGTTCTAACCAGTGAAGTTCATTCAGCAAAATATTCTGAACCGAACCTCCGATTCCGTTTGACCAGCATACGAGCAGAGCAAACGCTGTTACCAGCCACATTTTTATATGCCATCCTGAATTCGGAAGACGATCAAGTCTTGCGCCGATGTTCGCGCCTTTTTTTGTTCCCATAATTAATTCCCTTTCTTTTCTCATTCTTTGCAGCAGCAGTCTCTTTTTTGTATGTACACAGACTGTCTGCTTTGTATTTTATTTTCCGGCGAGTTCGCTTTCTACTTCTTGTTCCATAATCGCCCACGCCTTTTCGATATCCTCGTCTTTATTCCAAAGAGCCGGAGGGCCAAGTACGACCATATCTGCGCCCGCTTCATAAAGAGGAGCATAAACACCTGCATTCATCGATCCGTCTGCCTCGATCAGAAAATCAAGTCCCATCTCTTCTCTCCATTTCACAAGAGTACGGATCTTATCATACATTTGTGTAATCACCTTTTGTCCGGCATATCCTGCATCTACGATCATAATCGTCACTTTAGACAGAAGGGGAAGGTAGTATCGAATTGCTTCTAATGGGGCTGCCGGGTTCATGGCAATCCCGGCTTTGCACCCCAGTGAGATAATCTTGTTGATCGTCACGAAAGCATCGCTCTCGATACAATCTGTGTGCGGAGTAATATAAGCTGCTCCGGCTGCAGCACATGCCTCAATATAATCCTGCGGATGTTTTACCATCAAATGTGCATCCATCGGTTTTTTGACAACTTTTTTCAAGGCTGTCATAAAATCAGGACCAACGCCAAATGTCTTTACATAATTTCCATCCTTTATATCAATGTGGAGGAAATCTGCATGTTCATCAATAAACTTTACCTGATGACCGAAATCGTACAAGTCACAGCAGCCCATAGACGGTGCAAGCAGTAATTTCTTTTCCATCGTATCTTTCCTCCGCTTATCAATCCTCATCATCAAAGTCATATGTGAAGATTACTTTGATTGCTTCTTTTTTCGCCATCAGTTCAAATCCTTTTTCCCACTCTGAAAGTCCAAGTCTGTGAGTGATCATCGGCTGTACTTTGATCTGTCCGGAAGCAAGCAGACGGATTGCATTTCTCCATGATGTGGAGTCATATGCCATATGTCCGATAATGCTCTTGTTCCATGAAGTAATATCGTTGATTGAAAATTCAAGCGGTTTGAATCCCATTCCGACACGAACAACCTCTCCGTTCGGACGAAGCATCTCGATCGCCTGTTTCAGAGCAATGTTTGCTCCTGAACATTCAACAACAAGACCTAAGTTATCTCTTCCGCAGATTTCTGTACATCTTTTTACAACATCTTCTTTTGAACCATTTACACAATGTGTAGCTCCAAGTTCTTTCGCAACCGGGAAACGAACCGGAACATCCTCGTCAAGTCCTACCATAACGATGTTGACTGCTCCCATAATTCTTGCCACCTGTACGGCAAACAATCCAAGCGGACCTGTTCCGAATACTACAACATCCTGTCCCGGAAGGAGATGGCTCTGCTGCGCGATTGCTTTGTATGAATTACAGATCGGATCGAGAACTGCTGCCTCCTCATATTTTACGTTTTCCGGAATTTCCCAGATTGCATGTTTGTGAATTCTCAAGATCTCTCCCGGAACTTTACAGTATTTGGAAAATCCGCCGCCCCATGTATTATTGTCAAGACCTAAGTTTACTTTGTTTTCACAGCAAAGAAAATCTCCCTGCTCACATGCCGGGCAAACACCACATACATGAGCGCTGTTGTCAGATACAACTCTTTGTCCCACTTTCCAGTCTGTCACTTTCTCGCCGACTTCTACGATCTCACCCGCAAATTCATGTCCGCGGATCGAGTTGAATTCATCGGAGCCATTGTCCACTTTATAATGTTTCATATCTGCTCCACAGATTGCAGCCGCCTTGATCTCAATGATGATATCCTCCGGACCACATGTCGGTTTCGGAACGTCGATCATACGATATCCACCAAATTCTTTTCCATATCTTGCTAATGCTTTCATCTTTTCATTCTCCTCTTTTTTCCATTCTGTATTCGGGCTTTCTGTTCACATTTGATTTTCTTTTTCAGCCTGCCCTTGTATTA
>CAJLUP010000174.1 GCA_905209865.1 uncultured Lachnospiraceae bacterium | reverse complement strand
CTCCTGATTTTTATTATTCTGAAATAAAGTTACTTTCTGACTAATTTGCTACTTTTACCATACTGTGTCTCACGACGCTGTCATGATACAGATAGCCTTTTTGGAACTCTTCCGTGATGATGTTCTCACCTGCTTCCTCATCTTCCACATGCATTACCGCATTATGAAAATCCGGATCAAATTCCTGACCCACTGCTTCGATCGGTTTTACTCCGACTCCTTCCAGTGTTGTCATGATCTGTTTGTAAATCTTCTCCATCCCTTCTACGAAAGGATCGTCCTTGCCCTCTTCCGGCACGGCGGCAAGACCGCGCTCAAAGTTATCAATAACCGGAAGTATCTTCTCTATGATATCTTTCGCGCCAATCTCGTACATCTGAGATTTTTCTCTTTCCGTACGTTTACGAAAGTTATCAAACTCTGCCATTTGACGAGTCAGACGATCAGTCAATTCTTCGATCTTCTCGTCTTTTTTATCTTTCTTTTCTTTCTTTCCAAAAAACTTTTTCTTTTCCTTTGGATCTGTATCTTTTGTTTCCTGCGATTCCTCCGCCTCTTCCGAAGCATCTTCGTTTGCAGTGTTTTCTGTCTCTTCTGCCGCTGTTTCTTCCGAGTCAGCCGCATCTCCTTCTTCCTGCATCTTTGCAGCTTCTGCCTTTGCTTCCTCGACGGCTTCTTTTATCATATCTTCTTTGCTCATCTTGTCACCCATCGGCTTTCCACCTTTCTATCCTTTCGGATCTTTATTATAAATCGCATCCAACTCTCCCTGAAGAATTTTCAGCGTCTTCATGACATGCTCATAATCCATCCGTTTCGGTCCGATAATGCCGATCGTCCCTTTCATACCTTCGCCAAGTTCGTACGTCGCTGTCACGACACTGCAGTCTTTCATTGTCTTAACCGGAGTCTCATCTCCGATATATACCTGTATCCCGTGATTATCCTCGCTTGCCAGCGTCTCTGTCACAAGGTCGGCAAGCTGCTGCTTTTCTTCAAATGCACTAATGATCTCCTGAGCACTCTGCTTATCGCTTAACTCTGGATATTTGAAGATGTTTGTAGCTCCGCTTGTGTAGATCTTCATGTCATCTTCCACATGGATCGTATCTGCCACCGCATCCAATACATGACCGACAACTTCACTGTGAATACCTGCCTGCTCTTTCAGTCTTGCGATCAGTCCAAGCGTGATCTGATCAATCGGAAGTCCGTTCAGCGTCGTATTCAGAAGCATATTCAGCTTCAGAAGATTTTCATTACTTAACATTTCCCCGACTTCAATGATCTTATTCTTGATCACGTTCCCGCCAAGTACGATAACTGCTACGATCTGCTCCGCATCAACCTGAGAAAGCTGAATGAATTTCAATGTATTCCGATTATTGATCGGAGATGATACCATCGTTGCATAATTCGTATTCGTCGCCAAAACTCTGGCCGCCTGCTGTAATACTTTCTCAACCTTATCCGTCTTCTCCAGCATCGCGTTTTCCCGCTTCGCAATATCCTGCTCTTTCTCTTCCATCAGAAGATCGACATAAAGCCGATATCCTTTATCCGAAGGAATTCTTCCCGCCGATGTATGAGGCTGAAAAATATAACCCAAATCTTCAAGGTCTGCCATCTCATTGCGAATCGTTGCAGAACTGAGGTTCAGATCGGTATATTTGGAAAGTGTCCGCGAGCCGACCGGCTCTCCGGTCTCAAGGTAATTCTGTATGATCGCTTTTAATATAATAAGTTTTCTTTCACTTAACGATGTATCGACCGCCACAGCCTTTCCTCCTCTCTCGCTATTAGCACTCCTTTCTTTTGAGTGCTAACACCTTTCGTATATTAAGATAGCACTGCATTTTCCTTTTGTCAACAGTGTTTCTGATTTTTTTATATTCTTAATTCCTATTTTAAAATAGGAACTCGCTCATTACGTAATTGCTGATATCAATTCCGTGTTCCGTCAGACGAACTCTTTCTTTTTCTATTACAAGAAGCTGTTGTTTTACAAGTTTTCTGATCGTCTCACCATAAACCAAATCCATCTTCACTCCAAACACATCGAAAAAATGCTTTTTCGATACTCCCTTCGTTTCTCGTAATCCAAGAAACATAAATTCTTCCATTTGCTCTTGAATCGTCAATCGGTGAGATTCTCCTGTCCGGTCTTTTCCGCCTTCCAGATAAACGTCCATTTTATCTGTATTGCAAAACCGATGTTCTGCGATCAGAGATGCCGCGCCAAGACCTAACCCAAGATATTCTTTCCGCTGCCAGTAACCAAGATTATGCCTGCATTCATATCCCGGTTTGGCATAATTCGAAATCTCATATCTCTCATATCCATATCTTCGAAGGATCTCTCCTGTCGCCTCATAAATCGCCCGCTCCGCATCTTCATCCGGCAGAGGAAGCGCTGTTTTCTCTTTTTGCACCGCTCCCTCTGCATATATTTCACCAAAAGGCGTTCCTTCTTCTATGATCAGACTGTATGCGGAAATATGTTCCGGCTGTAATTTTGCCACCGTACAAAGTGTTTTCTCCCAACTCTTTTCCGTCTGTCCCGGAATCGCCGAGATCAGATCTATATTTATATTATGAAATCCTGCTCTTCTTACCAGCTCCCATGTACAAAGAAATTCTTTATAAGTATGGATTCGGCCAAGCATTTTCAATTCTTCGTCATTGACGGATTGAAGCCCGATACTTAATCGATTCACCCCGCACTTTTTCCACATCGTTACTTTTTCTTCTGATACAGTCCCGGGATTCACTTCCATTGTTATTTCTGCATTGTCCGCAATGTCAAAGTTTTCCCGCAAAGCGTGAAAAATAGAGGCAGTGTATTCTCCCTCTAATATAGAGGGAGTTCCACCGCCTAAAAACACCGTCGTCACACGATACTGCGAAAACTGTTCCTTCTTTTCTTCTATCTCTCTG
>CAJLUP010000173.1 GCA_905209865.1 uncultured Lachnospiraceae bacterium | reverse complement strand
TATGATAAAAACCAATGATTATGCCGTCTGGCAGGCAGATAATGTTCCTTTTGCCTGTCAGGCGTAAAATGATATACCATCAGGAGGGAAAAACCTTGAAAAAATACGGAGTAAATGAACTTAGAAAAATGTTTTTAGAGTTCTTTGAGAGTAAAGGACATCTTGCAATGAAAAGTTTTTCATTGGTGCCGCACAATGATAAGAGCCTTCTGCTTATCAATTCAGGAATGGCGCCGTTAAAACCATATTTTACAGGACAGGAGATTCCGCCGAGGACACGGGTGACGACATGTCAGAAATGTATCCGTACGGGTGATATCGAGAACGTTGGAAAGACGGCGCGTCACGGTACGTTTTTTGAGATGCTTGGAAACTTCTCATTTGGAGATTATTTTAAAGAGGAAGCGATCCAGTGGACGTGGGAGTTCCTGACAGAGGTAGTTGGTCTTGATCCGGACAGATTATATCCGTCTGTGTATGAAGATGATGCAGAGGCGTTTGAAATATGGAATAAAAAGATGGGTATTCCGGCAGAGCGTATCTTTAAATTTGGAAAAGAAGATAATTTTTGGGAGCATGGTTCCGGTCCGTGCGGCCCTTGTTCCGAAGTTTATTATGACAGAGGAGAAAAGTACGGCTGCGGAAGTCCTGACTGTACGGTAGGCTGTGAGTGTGACCGTTATATGGAAATCTGGAACAATGTATTTACCCAGTTTGATAATGATGGAAATGGCAATTACAGTGAGCTGGAGCAGAAGAATATCGATACTGGAATGGGACTGGAGCGTCTGGCATCTGTCGTACAGGATGTGGATTCTATTTTTGATGTCGATACGATCAAAGCGCTTCGCGATCATGTGTGCCGTCTTGCTCAGAAAGAATATGGTCAGGAATATAATAATGACGTATCGATCCGTGTGATCACAGACCATGTCCGTTCTGTAACATTTATGATCTCAGACGGAATTATGCCGTCGAATGAAGGCAGAGGGTATGTGCTTCGCCGCCTTTTGAGAAGAGCCTGTCGTCATGGAAGACTCCTCGGTATTCATAAAGGATTCCTTCCGGAACTTGCAGAAACTGTGATCGCAGGATCAAAAGACGGTTATCCGGAACTGGAAGAGAAAAAAGAGTTTATTTTGAACGTGATTTCGAAAGAGGAAGAGCAGTTCAATAAGACGATCGATCAGGGACTTGGAATTTTGGCAGATATGATCGCTGATATGGAGAAAAGGGAAGAGAAGACATTAAACGGCGAAGATGCATTTCGGTTGTATGACACATATGGATTTCCACTTGATCTGACAAAAGAAATTTTGGAAGAAAAGGGACTTTGTGTGGATGAAGATGGATTTAAAGCTTCTATGGAAGTTCAGAGAAAGAAAGCCCGTGATGCCCGTGAAGTGACGAATTACATGGGAGCTGACGTAACAGTATATGAATCGATCGATCCGAATGTAACAAGTGAATTTGTAGGATATGACCATCTTACATGGGAGTCTGATGTGACTGTACTTACGACAGAAACAGAGATTGCAGACGCATTATCTGAAGGAGAACATGGCACGATCTTTGTCAAAGAGACACCGTTCTATGCAACAAGCGGAGGTCAGGAAGCCGATACGGGATATATCCGCACATCAGAAGGCGAGTTTAAAGTTGAAGATACGGTCAAACTGCTTGGAGGAAAGATCGGTCATGTTGGCGTTATGACGAAAGGCATGATCAAAGTCGGTGATAAAGTAACTTTGGAAGTGGATGCAAAAAAACGTGCCCTCTCGGCACGGAATCACAGCGCAACTCATCTTCTTCAAAAAGCACTTCGTACAGTGCTCGGAACTCATGTAGAACAGGCAGGATCAAGCGTAAATGAAGACAGGCTTCGTTTTGACTTTACCCATTTTTCGGCAATGACAGAGGATGAGATCGCACAGGTAGAGAAACTTGTCAACGAAAGCATTGCGAAAGCATATGATGTAGACATTAAAAACATGCCGATTGAAGAGGCGAAGAAAACAGGGGCTCAGGCGCTGTTCGGAGAAAAATACGGAGATATAGTGCGCGTTGTAAATATGGGGAATTACTCCATAGAATTTTGCGGCGGAACTCATGTAAAAAACACGTCAGAGATCATGGCATTAAAAATTATTTCAGAGACAGGCGTAGCGGCAGGGGTCCGCAGAATAGAAGCGCTGACATCAGACGGTTTGATGAAGTACTATGCGCAGACAGAAGAAAAACTGAAAAATGCGGCGGCACTTTTGAAAGCAACAGCAGATAATCTGTCGGACAAGATTCAGCACATGCTTGCAGAAAATAAAATGCTGCATAGCGAAGTTGAAAGTCTGAAAAGTAAGATCGCACAAAGTGCGGCAGGAGACGTACTGAATCAGGTGAAGGAAGTAAAAGGCACGAAACTTTTGGCGTCAGAGATTGAAGGCGTTGACATGAACGGACTTAGAGATCTTGGCGATCAGTTAAAAGAAAAATTAGGAGACGGTGTCGTTGTTCTTGCGTCAGGAAGTGACGGAAAAGTAAGTCTGATGGCTACTGCAACAGACGGAGCAATGAAGAAAGGCGCTCATGCAGGAAATCTTGTGAAAGCGATTGCGGGATGTGTCGGAGGAGGAGGAGGCGGTCGTCCGAATATGGCACAGGCAGGAGGAAAGAATCCGTCGGGAATTCAGGATGCATTGAAAAAGGCGGAAGAAGTTCTCGCAGAACAGATTAAAGAGTAGTTTTATTTTGAAGAAAATATACAAAAATATATTTTTTATAAGCTTTTATGAAGTTTTTGCGCGGAAATAGTTGACGAGAGAAAAAAATATGTTATAATCTTTGTTAGTGCAATAAAAATACCCGAACAGTCGTATTATGCACAATACAAGGCTGGAGGGGAGGTTAGGTGTGAGACTATGTCAAATGTAATCGAGATCGGAAGA
>CAJLUP010000172.1 GCA_905209865.1 uncultured Lachnospiraceae bacterium | reverse complement strand
GCGCGGCTCTGTTCCCGATGCCGGTGATCGGAGTGCCGATGTCAGGAAAGAATTTGGATGGTATGGACGCGCTTTATTCGATCGTTCAGATGCCGCCGGGAATCCCGGTTGCAACTGTAGCTATTGACGGCGGAATGAATGCTGCGATTCTTGCGGCAAAAATCCTCGCTGTGTCAGATGAAGAGATTTTGAAAAAATTAAAAGACTATTCCGCTGAGATGAAAGATACTGTTCAGGCAAAAGCCGACCGTCTCGCGGAAGTTGGATATGAGGAGTATTTAAAGTAACAGTTCAGTCGGGTGAGCGCCGCAAAAAAAGCAAAAAAGCGGCGTAAGCTGCAAGGAATACGAAGGGTGTTTTTGCGAATGGCGCGACGAAACTGTGGGGATCAGAAGAAAGCGAAAGCCGCAATGAGAGGCAGAAGCTGTTTTGACAGAAGGAAAGAGAAACGAGCAGAAAAAAGGAGAATGTGGTATGGATTATAAGAAAGCAGGAGTTGATATAGAAGCCGGTTACAGATCAGTAGAGCTTATGAAAGAGCATGTGAAAAAGACGATGCGTCCGGAAGTGCTTGGCGGACTTGGCGGATTTTCCGGCGCCTTTTCTCTTGATAAGATCAAAGAGATGGAAGAACCGGTTCTGTTGTCAGGAACAGACGGCTGCGGAACGAAAGTGAAGCTGTCAATGGTACTTGATAAACATGATACGATCGGAATCGATGCTGTGGCAATGTGTGTGAACGATATTGCCTGTGCGGGAGGAGAACCACTGTTTTTCCTTGATTATATCGCATGTGGAAAGAATGAGCCTGAGAAGATCGCGTCGATCGTAAGCGGCGTGGCAGAAGGCTGCCTTCAGTCAGGAGCGGCGCTGATCGGAGGAGAGACAGCGGAGCACCCGGGACTTATGGCAGAAGACGAGTACGATCTTGCCGGATTTGCGGTAGGTGTATGTGATAAAAAAGATATGATCACAGGGGAAAATCTGTCTGTCGGAGACGTTTTGATCGGAATGGCGTCCACAGGAGTTCACAGCAACGGATTTTCACTTGTAAGAAAAGTATTTGATATTACAAAAGAGTCTCTTGATACATATTATGATGAATTGGGATGCACTCTCGGAGAGGCGCTTCTTGCTCCGACAAGAATTTATGTAAAAGCGCTTAAGAGCATGAAAGAAGCAGGCGTGACAGTGAAAGCATGCAGCCATATTACAGGCGGCGGCTTCTATGAAAATGTTCCGCGTATGCTGATCGACGGTACTCATGCAGTGATCGAAAAGGACAGTTATCCGATTCCGCCGATCTTCAAGATGCTTGCAAAAGAAGGCGATATCGAAGAGCAGATGATGTACAATACGTTTAACATGGGACTTGGAATGATCGTTGCTGTCGATCCGGCAGATGTTGATAAGGCAATGGAAGCGATCAAAGCAGCAGGGGACGCTCCGTATGTAGTCGGACGTATCGAAGCTGGTGAAAAAGGAGTAGACTTATGCTAAAGGTCGTTGTACTTGTATCCGGCGGCGGCACGAATCTGCAGGCGATCATTGACGGTGTAAAAGACGGTGTCATCATGAATACAGAGATCGTCGGAGTGATCAGCAATAACAAAAATGCATATGCACTTGAACGGGCGAAAGAAAATCATATTCCGGCACGATGCATTTCACCGAAAGATTATGAGTCGCGGGATGTGTTTAATGAAAAACTTTTGGAAGCGGTAAATGAATATGAACCGGATCTGATCGTTTTGGCAGGATTTCTTGTTGTTATCCCGCCGGAAATGATCGCTGCGTACAGAAATCGGATGATCAATATCCATCCGTCGCTGATTCCGGCATTTTGCGGAAAAGGATATTATGGATTGAAGGTACATGAGGCGGCGCTGGCAAGAGGCGTTAAAGTAGTCGGCGCGACGGTTCATTTTGTGGATGAAGGAACTGATACAGGTCCGATCATTTTGCAGAAAGCAGTAGAAGTTGAGCAGGGAGACACGCCGGAAATACTTCAAAGAAGAGTAATGGAACAGGCGGAATGGAAAATCCTTCCCCAAGCGATCCATTTGATCGCAAATGGTAAAGTGCATGTTGAAAACGGACATGCTTTTATAGAAAATATATAAAATGTTGACAAGTTTGAAAATGACCGCCGGAATGAGAATCAGGCGGTCATTTCGGAAAGTAAAACGGTTCGTATAAACAGGAGGAATCTATCATGAAAATATTGATCGTTGGAAGCGGCGGAAGAGAACATGCGATTGCGGCAAGTGTGGCAAAAAGTCCGAGGGCAGATAAGATTTACTGTGCGCCGGGAAATGCGGGAATTGCAGAATATGCAGAGTGCGTGAATATCGGAGCAATGGAATTTGACAAGCTGGCACAATTTGCCAAAGAAAAAGAAATTGATCTTTGTATCGTCGGAATGGATGATCCGCTCGTCGGAGGTCTTGTGGATATATTGGAAGAAGCAGGAATCCGCACGTTCGGTCCGAAGAAAAACGCCGCTATACTGGAAGGGTCAAAAGCATTTTCAAAAGATCTTATGAAAAAATACAATATTCCTACAGCAGGATACGAGAATTTTACAGATCCAGAAGAAGCGATCGCCTATCTTGAGACTGCGAAGTTCCCGATCGTATTGAAAGCAGACGGACTTGCACTCGGCAAAGGCGTGCTGATCTGTCAGAATCTCGAGGAAGCAAAAGAAGGCGTGAAGACGATCATGCTTGATAAAAAATTCGGTACAGCCGGAAATGAGATGGTTATCGAAGAATTTATGACGGGTCGTGAAGTGTCTGTTCTTTCTTTCGTAGACGGAAAGACGATCAAAACAATGACGAGCGCGCAGGATCATAAACGTGCCGGAGACGGCGATACAGGACTCAATACAGGCGGAATGGGAACATTTTCACCGAGTCCGTTCTATACAAAAGAAGTAGAAGAATTTTGTGAGAAATATATTTATC
>CAJLUP010000171.1 GCA_905209865.1 uncultured Lachnospiraceae bacterium | reverse complement strand
TGAAATAAATTATGAAAATTTAATGAAATTTAAAGAATTTACAGAATTCGAAGCGATTTGTCCTATACATCAGAGTTGTTCTGTGTTATAATATTTCCATAATATAAACATCCTTTTTACACATGTTTATGTTAAGTATATACAAAAAGGAGTTGAACAGCATGAATTTTATCATCAGCGGAAAAAACATTGAGGTAACACCGGGACTTAAAGAGGCTATCGAACAAAAGTTGGGAAAACTTGAGAGGTATTTCACTCCTGAAACAGAGATCATCGTAACGCTCAGTGTGGAAAAAGGACGTCAGAAAATCGAAGTGACGATTCCTGTAAAAGGTTCTATTATCCGCTCCGAGCAGACGAGCAGCGACATGTATGTGTCGATTGACCTTGTAGAAGAGGTCATTGAACGACAGCTTCGCAAATATAAGAATAAACTTGTTGCAAAAAGTCAGGGACATCCTACGGCTGCTGTTCCGTCAGGAAGTATTAAAAAAGAATTTATTGAATCTGACGACGATTCATCTGATGACGATGAAATCCACATCGTCCGCACGAAGAAGTTTGGTATCAAACCGATGTTTCCTGAAGATGCCTGCATCCAGATGGAACTGCTCGGACATAGCTTTTTCGTTTTCTCAAACGCAGAAACAGATGAAGTAAATGTTGTATACAAAAGAAAAGACGGATCTTTCGGACTGATCGAGCCGGAATTTTCATAAACAGGGCCGATTCGTATTTTCATCGGAAAATAAAATAAACATAGAAAGCGCCTGAGAAACGGATTATATTGTTTTACAGGCGCTTTGACTGTTGTGTAGTTGTTCCTGGATAAGTTGTCGCGAAAGTTTGTGAAATTTCAAATGAAAATTTTAAGGTTATTTAAAAATAAAATCAAGTTACTATCAGTAACAGTAATATTTGTTTTATTAATATGCGCGGGGTATTCGATACTTAGTTTTGAGCAGACTGATTTACAAAGTATCTTAAAAAAGGAAAGTTCTAAAAAGGAGTTATTTATTGATCATAACGAGAGCAGAGTTTGTTCCATACAATATGAGGCGAAGGACAGCCGGACAGAGAAGATTTATTTCGAATTTGCCGATAAATATGTATTTGATATGGAGTCTAAGTTTTCGCTTTATTATGACAGTAATTATTTAATGATAGACTCTTTTGAATATGAGGTGTTAAAAAACAATCTGATCCATACGAAGCGTATTGAAAAAGGGAATGCACCTGCATCGTCGCATCATGAGGTTATATCATGGTATAATAAATTCAATGTAGCCGGCTGCAACGTGACAAAAGTTACGATAGGTTTCAAGGTGATTAATCAGGAGATCGATCTGTCAAATATTACAGAGATGATATTTTTGTATGAGGAATAAAGCCGGGTATGATTCGACGAATCGGTTATCGAGAAACTTTGTGAAAAGGATATCATATGTTGAGATGCGAACTCAAATGTGATATCCTTTTTTAAGTAGAGAAAAATCCGTTTTTGATTCAATAATGAGCCGCAGGGAAAACTGGTGGTGAATGATTGCTTTTGAAGCGTGAAATGATACAGGCAGGAGGAAAATAAAATGATTAAAATAATGATGCATGGATGCAACGGGAAAATGGGAAGAATGATTACGGAGATCGTGAAAAATGATGAAAATGCTGTTATTACGGCAGGTATTGACACATATACGGGAACCCCGAATGATTATCCGGTATTTGATTCGGTGGAAAAATGCACGGAAGATGCAGATGTTGTGATTGATTTTTCAAATGCGGGAGCAGTGGATGCGCTTTTGGATTACTGCGTGGATAAGAAGCTTCCGGTTGTACTTTGCACGACAGGGCTTTCGGAAGAGCAGCTTGCAAAAGTGGAGAAGGCGGCGGAGAAAACAGCAGTGTTAAAGTCGGCGAATATGTCGCTTGGGATCAATCTTCTTTTGAAGCTTTTGAAAGATGCGGCGAAAGTGCTTGCTCCGGCTGGATATGATATTGAGCTTGTCGAAAAACATCACAATCAGAAACTGGACGCTCCGAGCGGAACAGCGCTTGCACTTGCGGATTCGGTTAATGAAGCGCTTGGAAATGAATATCATTATGTATATGACAGAAGCGCTGTCCGCCAGAAACGTGATGCAAAAGAGATCGGAATTTCAGCGCTTCGCGGCGGCACCATCGTAGGAGAGCATGAAGTATTTTTCGCGGGAACGGATGAAGTGATTGAATTCAAGCATACGGCATACTCAAGAAGCGTATTTGGAAAAGGCGCTGTTGAGGCTGCAAAATTTCTTGCAGGAAAAGAATGTGGAATGTACGATATGAGCGATGTAATTGGATTGTAAAATTCAGAATAAGGAGAGACAAGTTATGAAGGGAGAGCTTGAGAAGCGGTATTTGGCACGTTTGTCAGATTTGTATCCGACGATTGCGGCGGCTTCGACAGAGATTATCAATCTGCAGGCGATTCTGAATCTGCCGAAAGGAACAGAGCATTTTCTGACCGATGTTCATGGAGAGTATGAGGCTTTTTCTCATGTTTTAAAAAATGGATCCGGGGCTGTCAGAAGAAAGATTGAGGATGTGTTCGGAAATACAATGAGCGCCAGAGATAAGCGGTCACTGGCAACGCTGATTTACTATCCGAGAGCGAAGATGGAATTGATCCGGCAGACAGAGACAAATATGGAAGACTGGTACAGAGTCCATCTGTATCTGCTGATCGAAGTTGCCAAAAGAGCGGCGAGCAAATACACGCGGTCAAAAGTAAGGAAAGCGCTTCCGAAAGATTTCGCTTATGTGATCGAGGAGTTGATCACGGAAAAGGCGGAGGTAAATGACAAAGAGTCTTATTATAATGAAATCATTTCAACAATCATACGGATCGGAAGGGCGGAAGATTTTATTGAGGCAATTTCAGAGCTGATCCAAAGGCTTGTTGTAGATCACCTTCATATTGTCGGAGATA
>CAJLUP010000170.1 GCA_905209865.1 uncultured Lachnospiraceae bacterium | reverse complement strand
TAGAAACTTCCCCTTTTCCGTCGGATCCCGACAGTAGATTTTCTATGGTTAGAATACCCATTTTTTGCTTTTTTATTCGAACGGTTTTTAGGAATATAACGCTTCTTTTTTCTTAAATCAGAGTTTTAAATAGAATCCTTTTTTCTCTTTTATTCGAACGGTTTTTGATATAACATTTCTTTTACTTTCATCATGCTGATTTCACTGTACTACCGATCAGATTCTTCAAGATATCCAGCCTTTTTCATTTTCTCGATAACCTGCTGCTGTCTCTGTCTGGCAAGTTCTGGACTGGCTGTCGGATTATAGTTTGTCGGAGCATTCGGCACCCCGGCAAGGAGAGTACATTCATCAAAATTCATATCCGACGGCGCTTTTCCAAAATATCCGTTTGAAGCATCCGCCACGCAATAATAACCGTTTCCAAAGAAAATAGAGTTTACATACAGCTCAAAAATCGTATCCTTATCAAGCACAGATTCAATTTTAAACGCCATAAACATTTCTGCCACTTTCCGTACAATCTTTTTATCCTGCGTAAAATACTGATTCTTCGCAAGCTGCTGAGTAATCGTACTGCCGCCTTCTACATAAGCGCCCGCTTTTATATCATGAAAAAAAGCTCTTCCAACCGCGATTGGATCGACTCCAAAATGATCATAAAACCGTTTGTCTTCTACTGATAAAACAGCGTCGATATACGTCTGGGGCAGTTCATCAATCGTCGTATAATTTGACTGCGCTTCAATCCTTGCAGCCATCTCTTCCACACTCTCTTCCGACAGTGCGTTTTTATATTCCTCATACCCCTTATACCCAAGAACTCCGCCCGCAATTATCACACATAAAAAAATGAAAGAAAGCAACCTTTTTATTATTTTCATCTGAAACGTATCCTCCTCTTTCGTAAAAGTACTCTCCCGTTACATATTCAGTATATAAAATCTGTCTGCCCTCTTCCATTCTTTCAGCTTACGTTTCAACGAAAGACTCTTACATTTTTGTAAGCCGAAAACATTCCGGCTTCATTCTATTCTTCTCTTCGCAAAAACACCAAAGCTATATCTCATTTTGTCGTGCTTCCGAATCCGCCGTTTCTCACATCGGTCACAGCATCGTCAACGGTAATCCCGTATTCCACAAAAATCCCCTGCATAAAACCTTCTCCGGTTTTCAAACTTACCGATTTTTCTTCGTTACTGTCATTTGTGATCTTTGCAAAAATATGACCTTCATTATCAGAATTATAATAATCACTGTCAATAATCCCGACTGTATTATTAAGCTGCAGCCGATACTTAAATCCAAGTCCGCTTCTCGGATAACATTTCAAAACCCATTCCTTTTCCATCCAAACCCGAATTCCTGTAGGAATTTTAATCGTCTCTCCCGGATGGAGAACAACATCCGCCGGAACAAAAAAATCATATCCTGCGCTTCCCGCCGTCGCACGCATCGGCAGCTTAATATTGTCATATATTTCTCTTAGCTGCTCTTCTTTCCTGTTATATTCAGTCTTTTCAAACGTATCGTTCCATCCGTCTTTAAATTGTTCGAAACTGACCTTTTCAAACTTTGCGATCCTCTTCATCCGCCTAACTCCTTAATTCTGTTCCTTTTTGAAAATTCCCGATGTATCCAAAACATTCACAATCTCGCGAATTACATTTTCGTCTACAACAAGCGCCATTCTGACATATCCTTCTCCATTACTTCCAAAAGCGCTTCCCGGAGTAACAATAACCCCCGTTTGTTCCATCAGCTTCATACAGAAATCTGCGGACGATTCATACCCGTTCGGTATCTTTGCCCAAACAAACATCGTTCCCTGACTATCTCTGACATCCCAGCCAATCTTCCGAAGTCCGCCGCATAACGCTCGATTACGAGACGCATACTGCCGTCTCTGCTCCTCTATAAAATCATCGGGGCCTGTCAGTGCCGCGATTGCCGCATACTGCACCGGATAAAAAATACCGTAATCAATCTGCGAACGTAAAAGACGGAATTTACTGATAATTTCTTTGTTACCTACAACAAACGAAATCCTTGCTCCGGTCAGATTATAAGACTTGGAAAGAGAGTAAAATTCTGCTCCAACATCTTTCGCCCCTTCAAAAGAAAGGAACGATTTGCCCGGTTCGTCTCCGTATGTAATGTCTGAATACGCATTATCATGCAGAATTACAATATCATTTTCTTTCGCAAAAGCAATCAATTTCTCATAAAACGCATCTGGCGCGCATACACAGACCGGATTAAGCGGATACGAAACAATCATGTATTTCGTTTTCTTTAAAACATCCTCGGGAATACTATCCAGATCCGGCAAGTATCCGTTCTCTTCCTCAATCGTATAATATTCTACATTCGCCTTTGCAAGAACTCCACTCATCTCAAACATCGGATACCCCGGATTCGGAACAAGGATTACGTTGTCCGGATCACAGAACACCATACCAATATGTGCCATCGCTTCCTGAGAACCATAAACAGACATAATCTCATCTGTCTCCACATGCACTCCAAAACGCTTCTCATACCGATACTGTACCGCTTCCAAAAGTTCCGGCAGATCTGCCAGTGAATACTTATAGTTATTCGGATCTTTGCACGCCTCCTGCATCGCTTTCATTACATGCGGCGCAGGCTCAAAATCCGGCGTTCCTACAGAAAGATTATATACCTTTCGTCCTTCCTTCAATAACTGCTCTTTCTTTTCATTTAACGCCCCGAAAATTCCGGGTTTAAAATCATTGATCAAAGTTGAAAAATGCTTACTGTCCAACACAAATGCCCCCTAACATATGATAAATCATTCTCTGATTTTCAAATCGAATTGTTTCTATTCTATCACAGTTGTCATTTTATGTAAATGACAGGCATAATTCTATCCGCAAACCTACAAAGCTTAATTCTCTCTGCAAACCTGTAAAGCATAACTCATCCTGCCTGAATTTTACTTGCAAATGAATTTTTTATTTTTTA
>CAJLUP010000169.1 GCA_905209865.1 uncultured Lachnospiraceae bacterium | reverse complement strand
AAATGCCTTGTCTTCATCGTCACCTTCTACTGTAATCGTAACTTCTTCTCCTGTTTTTACGCCAAGTCCCATAACGCCGAAGATTCTTTTTGCATCTGCTGTTTTATCACCTTTTGTAATTTTAACAGACGATGCATATCCTGCTGCCTGTTTTACAAGAATTCCTGCCGGTCTTGCGTGAATTCCCTCCGGATCCGTCACAACGTATTTAAATTCTTTCATTTTTCTAGTCCTCCTTAATAATTTCATCGTACTTTCATTGTACTCTCTACAGTATATAACATATTCACTAATTTTTCAATCTTTCTGTCACACTTTTATCAATCATCCGTTGACTTTTGTTGTCAACCATGCTAAACTTAGCCGGTATTGGAAACTCATTTTTCAATACAGAAACATATTTATTTTTCTTAAATGGAGGGCAACACAATGACAGGTACAGTGAAATGGTTCAATAACCAAAAAGGTTACGGATTCATCTCTGATTCAGAAGGAAACGACATTTTCGTTCACTACTCAGGACTTGTAATGGATGGATTCAAGACTTTGGAAGAGGGTCAGGCTGTAGAATTCGAAGTAACAGAAGGCGCTAAAGGACCGCAGGCAACTAACGTAGTAAAACTTTAATCAGATTTTTTAATGTACCTTTTAATATATAAACAAACTTGATTTATTTATTATTAAAAAGCAATACAGAGAAATGAGATTAAAAAGGAAACCGGACAGTATGAAACTGCCCGGTTTTTCCTGTTTTTGCATCAAAACAAAGCAGGAAAAAACTCGGCTTCTCCTGCTCTGATCTCTTAACTTTATGCTGGCATAAAATTTTTATTTAATATTTGACACATAGGCTTCCGCCGCTTCCCACACATCAAACCCACTTCCGCGTAAGATATCTGCTACTCTTGCCGGATCGTCGCATTTCAAAACAGCCGACGCATCCTCTCCGTTTGCAAAAGCATACATATACTCTATGTTTACATCTCCGTCTACAATCTGATGCATTGCACGGCTCAAAGAACCGGTCTCATGAGGAACACGCAGCGCAATCACATCGGTCAGCATCGCCGTGATCCCATTTTCTTTTAAAACTGACTTTCCTTTATTCGGATCCGATACGATCATGCGAAGCATTCCGTATTCTGTCGTATCCGCCAAACTTAACGCAACAATATTAATATCATTTCCCGCCAATACGGAAAGGACTTCATCAAGTCTTCCTTCTCGATTTTCAAGAAACACAGATAACTGCTGAATCGTAATTCCCATTCGTTCTTTCCTCCTTTTACAGATTTCTGTTATCAATCACGCGAACCGCTTTTCCCTCACTTCTTTGAATCGTCTTCGGCTCAACAAGTTTTACTTTCACGGATACGCCAAGCGCTGTTTTCAATGTAGCGGCAATCTTATTCCTGAGAGCATCCAACTTTCTGATCTCATCCGAGAATACAGATTCATCTACCTCTACCATGACGGTCAGCACATCCAAATTATCTTCCCTGTCAACAATCATCATGTAGTGAGGCGCTACGACTCCGCCGATTGAAAGAAGAGCCGTTTCAACCTGCGTTGGGAATACGTTCACTCCGCGGATGACTTTCATATCGTCTGTTCTTCCTGTAAATTTAGAGATTCTCGGCAGAGTTCTTCCACAAGCACAAGTACTGTGATCAATACTTGTAAGGTCTTTTGTCCGATATCTTAAAAGAGGCATCGCCTCTTTTGCCAATGTGGTAAACACAAGCTCTCCTGTCTCTCCGTCTGCGCAGGCTTCATGAGTAACCGGGTTAAGCACCTCTGGATAGAAATAGTCTGCCTGTACATGAAGACCTGCTTTATGAATACAATCCTGCGCCACTCCAGGACCTGTAATCTCGCAAAGTCCGTAAATATCAAAACAATGAATATGAAGGATATCTTCAATCTTTTTCCGCATCTCTTCTGTCCAAGGTTCTGCTCCATGAATACCGACTTTCAGATTCAATTTGTCAACAATTCCTGCCTCCTGAATTGATTCTGCAAGATACAAAGCATAAGACGGCGTACATGCAAATGCAGTAGCTCCAAGATCTTCCATACACATCATCTGCCGTTTTGTATTTCCTGCCGACATCGGAATAGCCATTGCACCTAGCGCCCTAGCGCCGTAATCCAATCCAAGACCTCCCGTAAACAAGCCGTAACCATAGCACACATGAATGATATCTTCCTCTGTAAGACCTGCCATTGTCAGTTCTCTCGCTACACATTCTCCCCATACGTCCACATCTTTTTGCGAATACGGAGCAATCGTCAGTTTTCCCGTTGTGCCGGACGTACCCTGTACGCGCACGACATCCTTTTTCGGAATCGCCAAAAGTCCAAAGGGATAATTTTCACGCAAGTCTTCTTTTGTTGTAAACGGAAGTTTTCCGATATCTTCGATTGATTTGATATCACCGGGCTCTACTCCCATTTCCTGCATCTTTTTCCGATAAAATTCTACATTATTATATACTCTGTTTACGACATCGACAAGTCGTCTGCTCTGAAGAGCAGCCATCTCATCCCTGCTCATACATTCAATCTTAGGGTCACGAATTCTTTCAACCCAATTTTCTTTTGATACTGCAGCCATTGTTTTCTCTCCTTTAATCAATTATGTATCTTTTATAATTCCGCTTCTTCTACAAGCTTTACATCTGCCTGCTTCAGAACGCTCTCCGCTTTTTCAAAATCATCGGTATGAAATACCATGACCGGGGCTTTTCCTTCGCGGATTACAAAAGAATAGATATAATTTACATTGATCTGTCCGTCTGCCAGTATCTTCAGCATCTGATTCAAATTTCCTTTTTCATCTTTAAGTTCCGCGCCGATCACATCGTTGACACGATTGACGAACCCTTTGGACGTCAAACTTTCTTTTGCGCGAACCGGATCGTCTACTACCAGACGCATAATGCCGAATTCCGGTGTGTCAAATGTTGAAATTGCACGAATATTGACATGTGCCTCTGTAAGTACATTTGTCACATTCAT
>CAJLUP010000168.1 GCA_905209865.1 uncultured Lachnospiraceae bacterium | reverse complement strand
AAAAACAGAGAGAAAAGGAGGGACACGGGAAAAGAATAAAAAGAAGGGAATCATAAAATAGAATTTAACAAATGTCGTACAGAAGTAATCGGGAAAGTGGGGAAAACATGAAGAAAAAGAAAATTTTTGCGCTTGCAATGGCAGGGTGTATGTTGTTCACACAGCCTGCGCTTGCAGAGGAACTGCAGGAAGGGATTGATGATGCAATCGTGATACCGGAGGATGCACAGGAGGACAATAATTCAGATGTGCTTCTTCAAGATGGAGAAGAGCAGTTTTTTGTAAACGATTCATCATCTGAATATGTAGAAACAGAAAGAGCAAACTTTGCGGGAAGAGCCGCAGAGGAAGGAAAAACAGGAAAATCGGTTTTGCTTGACAGCAGCGCTGTTACATATTTGAGCGAGCATCGAGAGATCCCGTGTGCGGAACAGGGAGGAATTTATTTCCTGAATAAGAATAAATTATCATTGTACAAGCCGGACAGTAATAAATTGACAGAAGTACATCAATTCGATAACGTCCGTGATGTTTATGTGGCAAACGACAGACTTTACATATTAGGCTACAATTCTAATATTACGATTTATAATTTGCTTACACAGCAGGAGGAAAAGAAACTTCAGTATGGCGATCACGCAAGTTCGATCGGCGTAGATGCAAAGGGAAGAATTTATCTTGCCGAATCCAATGGAAACGGTGATGACTATGATCTGTATCTTTTATCGCCGGAAGGAACGCTTTTGTCGCAGGCTTTATCAGAGGAAGCGGTATACGGTTTTTACGGATTTGATGAAAGTAACGGGAATTATTATGTAGATACTTATAATAACTGGTATTACTGGGGATATGATCATGATATGCATGCCCTCCGCGCCGGAAATGTAACCGGAGATCAGCTTACGTTTCATAATAAAACACTGATGTTGTATATTTGTCAGTCATATTTTTATGAACGGGAAGAACAAGTCAGTATGCTCGGTGATAAATATGTATGCATAGACAGTACTTTTAATAGTGGATTGAGTATTTGGGATTCTGATGTATATAAGTCAGAAGAGCCGGAAAATACGGAAGTTCTTTTCTTATCGCGTAATAACGAAGAAGGAGGAGAATTTGATCCTGCTGCGAGTGTTGGAACGCGGACGATTTACCGAGAAGAGACGGATTCCATTATTACGTTTAAAAACAATTCCTTTATCGCGGAATATGATGTTCAAAGCGGAGAGGAGATTTGCTCTGCAAAGACGGACTACCCGGTATTCTGCCTGATGGAATATGAAGGCGGAGTTGCAGCGGTTGAGAAATCCGGCGAAAATTATTATTATGAATTTTTCCCGTGGAAGAAAGCGACCAATTTGGAAATTGAAGGAAGCGGTCATACGGTAAATATCGCAGAGACGCTGCAGCTTACCCCTGTGACAAATGGAACAATGGAAGAAGTTTACAGTTGGAAAAGCAGTGATCCGAAAATTGCAAGTATCAATCAATCGGGGCAGGTATTCGGCTGGAAGAAAGGGGAGGCGGTGATCACGGTTAGTACGACAGGTGGTCTGTCGGCACAGTGTACTGTTACGGTGACCGGAGAACCGCCTGTTCAAAATCCGGATAAAGCAGCGACAGTTACAGATGGTCAAGTTTCTGACAATCATTCTTTGAATGATTATACAGTATGGAGTAAGACGGTCAACTCCTATTTGATTCCGAATGCAGACGGAACATTTATGAGGGTGGAGCATTCAGGTGGCAAAATGATCGTTGAAACCTATTCTGCGTCAGGCAAAAAGGCAGGCAGCAAAACAGTCGCGATGGAACTGAAGTTGTTTGGAGGTTTCTATAGCGGAAGCGACTATAATTATTTCGTATTCGGACAGGAGAATCCGAATGACAGTGATGAACAAGAAGTTATGCGGGTTGTAAAATATTCAAAAGATTTTCAGAGGATCGGGGCAGTTTCCGTAAAAGGAGCGAACACGAACATTCCGTTTGAAGCAGGTTCGCTGCGGATGACAGAAACAGCCGGAAAGCTTTATATCCATACATGTCATGAGATGTATCCTGATCAGGATGGGGTGAATCATCAGGCGAATATGACATTTGTAATCAATGAAACGGATATGAGTGTAGAACAGTCTTACTATGACGTATTGAATATCGCACAGGCAGGATATGTGAGCCATTCTTTTAATCAGTTTATCCAGACAGATGGAGAGAATATTTACAGAGTGGATCACGGCGATTCTGCCCCGAGAGGAATTGCTCTTGTTAAATCACAGGTTGGCGGATCAATCACAGAAGTTGAGTATGTAGTTCCGGTTAGATTGGGCAATGTAACCGGAGGACATTACAATGCCACAGGAGCTTCTGTGGGTGGATTTGAGATGTCATCTGAAAACTGTATTATCGCAGGAAATGCAGTGAATTTTGAGGGGGAAAGCGCCAGTACTTTAGACCAGAGAAACATCTTTGTCAGCGTTACTGATAAAGGATTGAGTCGAACGAAAGTTGTATGGCTGACAAATTATGATAAGCAGCAGAATGTAAATGTTCAAACACCTCAGCTTGTGAAAATCGGTGAGGATCAATTTCTCGTCATGTGGCAGGAAGGCAGTAAATACGAAGGAAATCTGACAACAAAGATTGTAACGATAGATTCAGATGGAAATAAAACTTCTGATATAAAGTCGAAATCCATGCCTCTTTCTGATTGTCAGCCTGTTGTAGGACCGGATGGGGTTGTAAGATGGTATGTGACAGATAACAGTGCGCCGACGATCTATGCAGTTAATCCATTTGCACAGAGTCCGTTATATATGAAGGGCGATGTAGATGAAAACGGTAAAGTTGAGATTGCGGATCTTCGTCTTATTTTGCGCAGCGTATGTAAGAAAGTAGAATTAACGGAACAGCAGAAACTTGCCGCAGATGTGACAGAAGACGGTAAGGTTGAGATTGTGGATCTTCGGAAAGTACTAAGATATGTCTGCCATAAGATTACAGAACTGTAAAACAAAAAAATAAAAACGAGTATATAAAACTATATAGAAAAATATATAGAAAAGCCAAGACATATAGAGTTCCAGATATTAGCT
>CAJLUP010000167.1 GCA_905209865.1 uncultured Lachnospiraceae bacterium | reverse complement strand
ATATTTTATAAAAGTCTTCCCACTTTGTATCCGCTCCCATAACCGGAGCTTTTCCCTGCCCTAAACTAAATTTTATTAACTCCAATAACTGATGCCACTCTTGCTTAATTTTCATTTGATACCTCTTTAAACTTTCTGTTTTCAATTTCGACAACCCTGTCGCAGCATGCCACACCTGCCGCTGTATGTGAAATACAGATAATCGTCTTTGTATTCATTTTCTTCAGATTCTGAAGAACTCTCCATTCTGTATCTTTATCCAAAGACGAAGTACACTCATCCAACAGCAAGATCGGCGCGTCATTTAATACAGCGCGGGCAATCGCAATTCTTTGGATCTGTCCTTCAGACAGCCCTTCTCCCCGCTCTGTCAGTACCGTTTCCAATCCTTGCGGAAGTGTCTCTATATAATCCCAAATGCATGCGATTTCCGCCGCCCTTTTGATTTCTTCCTCTCCAATCTCATGATTACAGAACGTAATATTCTCCCGGATCGTTCCGGACATAATCATATTTCCCTGAGGAACATACGAAAATATGTTTCTTGTTCCGGCATCGATCCCGATCTTTCCATGTGCTGTCTCAAAATAAAGCGTTCCCTTTTCACATGGCATCAAATGCAGCATCAGTTTCATCATTGTACTTTTCCCGATTCCTGATTCTCCCACAATCGCAATCAGATCCCCTTTATTAACCCGAAGAGAAACGTCTTCTAATACAGGATCGCCGTTCTGATAAGCAAATGTCACATGCTCTGCCACAAGAGCCTGAAAATCCTGCTGAAATTTCGCCACATCTTCAATCTGAACCCGCTGACTTTCTTCTTCCAGCTGTTCAATCTCCATGAGACGTTCCGCAGATGCCTGCATACTGTAATATTGCGGGATCAATCCCGACACATTTCGAAACGGCGCCCGAATCTGCTGAATGATCTGAAGAAATGCAGTCAATGTTCCAAACGTCATAACGCCAAAAGAAATCTGAAACGCGCCCCATACAAGAGCCGCATAATACCCTGTAGTAAACAGGACATAGACAAGCGTATTCGCCAAATTGCTGATTGCATTTCTCTTGATCCGTATACGATAATTATCTTTTTGAAACTCATTCAGTTTACCGCATACCGCATATTCATTTGCAAAAGATTTTATAACGACCAGATTTTCAATACATTCCTGCATATAAGAACGCACCACTCCGTTTGTCCGCTGTACTTCTTTATGTAAATATTTAAAATGCCGGCTGTAAACACGGCTGCAAATACACACGATAATCCCTATTCCTAATACCGCCGCTGTAAAACGAGCGTCGATCGAAAACAAAACCGCGAGTCCTGCCACGATCTTCGTGATCATAGAAATCGCCTGCGGGATCAGACCAACAATCCCCCCTACTACAATATCTATATCACTTGTCAGCCGATTCAGTATTTCCCCTGAATGGATCTTAGACACCTGCTGATACTGTTTTTTCAATACCGCCGCAAAAACGCCTTGACGAATATGCATCTCTATCTTCGTTGTCGCATGAATCCTTACATTACTGCTCACGATATTCAAAACCGCCTGCAGGAAAATAAGACCTGCTATCAGAAAAATCTGTACGCCTAAACTGCCCTCTTTCACACCTGTTGCAACATCCAGCAGACTGCTGGAAACGAGCGCCAGCAAAATAAAACTGCCCGCAATCGCTCCACTGATAAGCGCCAGTAAGATCACGAACCAAAGCGATTTTTTACTATAC
Source organism: uncultured Lachnospiraceae bacterium (assembly GCA_905209865.1). Classification (GTDB taxonomy): domain Bacteria; phylum Bacillota; class Clostridia; order Lachnospirales; family Lachnospiraceae; genus Mediterraneibacter. The sequence goes on along the minus strand of CAJLUP010000167.1, from coordinate 1,369 downwards.
TGATAAATCCAGCGGATGGTAGATTTTTCCATCTTGTTTTTCATTTCTTTTTGTTATCCCTCTTTTCTCTCTTTTTGCCTTTTCTATTCTAACACTATCTTCTTATTTTATCATCAATAATATCAAATATTCCATTTGTTATCTTATCAAACATTTCACTTCTTAGGCATATCAATTTCACTGTCAAACATTCCATTTCTTATACATCCTGCTTATTTCACCTGTTATGTATCCTCCTCAAAATTCCTTCATTTCTCGCTTCTCATGTGTTATACTTACTTCGAGTTTCTTATAAAAGCACATTTTAAACCTTAAAACATTTAAGAAAGAGGTCTTCATGATGAACAACTATCGCTTTGCCGATCTAAATATTTCAATGACTTGCCGCTACGACATTATGAAGCGAAGAGCCAATAAATATCGACTGCCTGAAACTTCAGAATCATCGTGGCCCGCAACTGATATCCGCTTAAATCCTAAAAGCGAACTGATTCAAAAATACCAGGAGAAATATCCGCATCTGACTCTTTCCGAAGCAGAATTGATCCTTTTATCATCACGTTTTTCTCTTGAATTGATTAAACATCAAGGATTTGTCCTTCATGCTTCCGCAATCTCCTACAAAGATAAAGCAGTGCTTTTCTCCGCAGATTCCGGTGTCGGAAAATCAACCCACACTCGCCTGTGGCAGAAATATTTCGGGAAGGATGCCGTACATATTATTAACGATGACAAACCGGCTCTTCGCCTGTTCGGAAATTCATTTACCGTATACGGAACACCATTCAGCGGGAACAGCGATGAAAACGAAAATATAAAAGCGCCTCTTCATGCCGTTGTATTTCTTGAACAAAACGAGCTAAATGTCATGAAAAAATTAACGACCGAAGAGGCACTTCCTTATTTTCTTTATAATCTGCCGCAGTACAGCAAACACGCTGAACGCATGGATACACTGCTCTCCCTTCTTGACGTCCTGTTAAAAACGACGCCTGTTTATCACTTGTCCTGCAATATGGAAGAAAACGCGGCAGTTCTTGCAAAACAGACTTTATTCGATTCAACTATATAGCAAAAGATCACTTTGCCTTCTTTTCGCATAAAGTACTCCAATTCTTAACTTTTTATAATTTTTATAAACAGCCGTGTATCATTCACAATCATATCTATCTTTTAAATATTTTTAGCAATATCAAGTACAGCGTCTTTACTTTTCTCACATTATTTCTGTCACATTATTTTCTTACAGGCATATTTTATATAGATCAGATAAGATTTCAGGAGGAGATTACTTTGCCATACTCAATTATGCTTGATGCCGGACATGGAGGTTGTAGATAACGCAAGTGATGAAAACAACGAAAATACA
>CAJLUP010000166.1 GCA_905209865.1 uncultured Lachnospiraceae bacterium | reverse complement strand
CCTGCCACAAAAGCGCCTATTGCAAAAGTGGCAGATAAAGTTTCAGGGGTATTTGTGCCGGTTGTTATGGCAATCGCTGCAGTGACGATCCTCGTATGGCTTGTGCTTGGAGAAACAATCGGCTTTGCGCTTGCGCGTGGAATTTCGGTTCTCGTTATCAGTTGTCCGTGTGCGCTCGGGCTTGCCACACCGGTAGCGATCATGGTTGGAAACGGAGTAGGGGCGAAAAACGGAATTTTGTTTAAGACGGCGGTATCTCTTGAGGAAACGGGAAAAACAGAGGTTGTAGTGCTGGATAAGACGGGAACGATCACAAAAGGGAAACCTGTAGTGACTGATATTCTTCCGAACAAACCGTTTGGTGAGAAGGAACTCCTTGCTTATGCATATATTTTGGAAAAGAAAAGTGAGCATCCGTTGGCGTATGCTGTTTTGAAAAAGGCGGAAGAAGAAAAGATCCATCCTGAGGAAGAGGCGGAAAATTTTCGGGCAGTTTCAGGAAATGGGTTATCCGGTGAAATCAGAGGTGATCAATATTTTGGCGGCAATTTGAAATTTGCAGAGAAAAAGGCTGTGATCCCGGATGAAGTAAGACAGCAGGCGCAGAGACTGGCATCGGAGGGAAAAACGCCGTTGTTTTTCGGAAGGAACGAAGAACTGCTCGGTATGATTGCAGTTGCCGACGTGATAAAAGAAGACAGTCCGCAGGCAATCAGAGAACTTCAAAATATGGGGATTAAGGTTGTCATGCTGACAGGGGACAATGAGCGTACAGCGAAGGCAATCGGTACACAGGCAGGGGTAGATGAAGTGATCGCAGGTGTTCTGCCTGACGGTAAAGAAAATGTAATACGGACATTGAAAAAGAATGCGAAAGTAGCTATGGTAGGAGATGGGATTAATGATGCGCCGGCTCTTACACGTGCAGATATCGGGATTGCGATCGGAGCGGGAACGGATATAGCGATTGATGCGGCAGATATTGTGCTTATGAAAAGTCGTTTAAGCGACGTTCCGGCAGCGATTCGTATGAGCAGGGCAACTCTTCGGAACATTCATGAAAATCTGTTTTGGGCATTCTTCTATAATGTGATTGGGATTCCGCTGGCGGCAGGAATTTGGATTCCAATTTTTGGCTGGCAGTTAAATCCGATGTTTGGAGCTGCTGCGATGAGTTTATCAAGTGTTTGCGTAGTAAGCAACGCATTGCGGCTGAATTGGTTCCGGTTATATGACGTGTCAAAAGACAGGAAAGGAAAGCAGAAAGAGCAAAGAGAATTAAAAAAAGAAAAGGAGAAGAAAGAAATGAAAAAGACAATGAGAATTGAAGGAATGATGTGCGGACATTGTGAGGCAAGAGTGAAGAAAGTTCTTGAAGCATTAGATGGAGTGGAACAGGCGGAGGTAAGTCATGAAGCAGGAACGGCAGTTGTCGTATTAGCAAAGGAGATTGATGACGACATTTTGAAAAAGGCAGTAGAAGATCAGGATTATAAAGTGTTAGGGATTGACTTCTGATAGTTTGAATAGTAATATAGGTATGTAGCTATCCATTTGAAGGCGGATTTCTGAAAAGTGGATAGCTTTTTTAACGAGCGGCGTTCTTTTGAAAAGAACGAAATAAAAGGAGGAAAAATAATGAAAAAGAAAATGCTCAGCGTATTCTTGTGTGCAGCTATGGCAGTCACTCTTGTTGCAGGGTGCGGAGCTCCGGCGGCAGACTCAGGCAAAGACAAAGGAGGAGACTCCAAAAAAGAAGCGACGGAAGGAATTCCGAAAGATGAAATTAAGGTAGGATTTGTACATATTTCCGATCCGAGTGATATGGGGTATACATACAATCATGATCTGGGAACAAAGGAAATGCAGAAAGAACTGGGATTAAGTGATGACCAGATCATTAACAAATATAACGTGCCGGAAGATGCTGAATGTGATACAGCTCTTAGAGAGCTTGTAGAAGCAGGATGTAATATCATTTTCGCAACGAGTTTTGGTTTTGAAGATTATGTAAAAGAAGTAGCGGCAGAATATCCGGATGTTCAGTTCTGTCATGCGACAGGATTCCAGGCATCAGATGCAGGTTTGGACAACTTCCATAATTATTTTGCTTCCATTTATGAAGGACGCTATTTGGCAGGTATTGCAGCAGGACTTAAGACAGAGACAAATAAATTAGGTTATGTTGCGGCACATCCGTTTGCAGAAGTTATCAGCGGATATACAGCATTTTACCTCGGTGCAAAGAGTGTGAATCCGGATGTGACAATGGATATTATGTATACAAATTCATGGAACGATCCGACGATCGAATCTCAGGTTGCGAAAGCGCTTATTGACCGTGGATGTGATGTGATTTCTCAGCATTCAGATTCTACAGCTCCGGCAACGACAGCAGAGGATAACGGTGTATGGCAGGTTGGATACAATAACGATATGATTGAAGCTGCTCCGAACGCATCTTTGATTTCTCCGCGTATCGACTGGGGAATTTATGTGACAGAGGCTGTAAAAGCAGTAATTGACGGAAAAGAGATTCCGGTTGATTGGTGTAAAGGTTATGCAGACGGCGCTGTTTATCTGTCACCTTTGAACGAAAAGATTGCGGCTGAGGGAACACAGGAAGCAATCGACAAAGCAGCAGATGCTCTGAAAAAAGGAGAACTTTTTGTGTTTGGTGGTCCGCTTAAAGGTGTAAGTCCGGATGGTGAAAAGATCGAAGTTGCAGAGGGAGATCATTTCCCGGAGCAGGAAGAAGCTTCCGCACCGTCATGGCAGTATATCATTGAAGGATGTAATGTAGTTCAGTAATTTAAAAATAATTCCGAAACGTGAATCTTTAAAGATAAATTTTGGAAGAATGAAAACAGAGCCGTCTTCGGACGGCTTTGTTTATAGCAGGGAAAGGTTAAGGCGGACTTGTCCGCTTTGTTTTATGAGGCTTCTATGAAGATACTGGAAGTTCAGGCATAAGAAAAAGGAGGAAGAGAATTTGGGAGACGCAGCGCAGTATGCAATAAAAATGCATCGTGTGACGAAAACGTTCGGTAAAGTCGTTGCTAACAAAAATGTGGATCTTGAACTGAAAACGGGAGAGATCCTTGCGCTTCTCGG
>CAJLUP010000165.1 GCA_905209865.1 uncultured Lachnospiraceae bacterium | reverse complement strand
ATAAATCCGTTCAAGATTCTTCAATTCTTCATCTGTCAGACCTGCTTCTGAAAAATCAACCGTCCCTTCTTTTACATAAGCGCCGAGAGTATCTTGAACTGCTTTTGGCTGTTCATGGATCTCTTTTAACATAAAATGCTCATATCCACCTTTTTCAGCCGATTCGGCATCCCATTTGATCTCAACCATTTCTTTTTGGATCTCTTCTCGATCAATATTATAAAAATGCACTTCATCCGAAGTCATTTCCGCCACTTCGAGATTGCCGATATAGTATACGTTTCTTGTGCGATCCAAAATCGCCGGAACGTCTGACGCGATCAGACAGCCTTTCTTACTCTTTCCTATGATCAGCGGACTGTCTTTTCTTGCTGCGAACAACTTTCCCGGATAATCACGGAACATTACGCCAAAGGCATAGGAACCCCTCATACGCAGCATCGCTCTTGTAAGCGCTTCAAGAGGCGTTCCTGTTTTTTTATAATAATAATCCACAAGTTTTACCGCAATCTCCGTATCTGTCTGCGAATAAAATGTATATCCTGCTTTTAGAAGTTTCCCTTTTAATTCCTGATAATTTTCGATAATACCGTTATGCACAAGAACAACGGATTTATCATCCGTACAGTGAGGATGTGCATTGTTCTCGGACGGCTCGCCATGGGTTGCCCAACGTGTATGTCCGATTCCGCATGTACCGCGCACACTTTTGCCGTTGTCCGTCTTCTCTGCAAGGATCTTCAGCCGTCCTTTTGCCTTGACCACCGCGATCTTATCGGTCTTCTCGTTTCTCACTGCGATCCCGGCGGAGTCATATCCTCTGTATTCCAATTTCGAAAGTCCTTCCAGCAAGATCGGCGCTGCCGGCTGTTCTCCGATGAATCCTACAATTCCACACATTGTTTCACATCCTCCTTTGATGACTGCGTAGCTTTTAAGTCTATACACAAAAAATTTGTGGATTATAGTAACACCGTTCCACATAAAATGTCAAGTAATTAAATGCGATTTTTTTATTTTATTTGCTCATTTTTTTATCTTTTTTGTTATTTAAGGGAGTATTCCCTTCTTTTTCCATATCGTTTTTACCTTCTCATTTTTCATATTTTCCTCAAAAAACAATCCGGCTGTACGGCAGTTTTTATCACTGCCATACAGCCGGACAAGAAAGAGAAGTAACGAAATGATTCTGTATTCTGTTTTATTTTGCTGCCGCCAGCACCTCTTCTGCAATATTTCTTGAATGATCGGAAATTCTTTCCAGTCCGACAAGCGCATCCAAAAATACAATTCCAGCTTCTGTATTGCACTGTTTATTTGCAAGGCGCTGCATATGATCTGCTCTCAGACGGATCTCCAGTTCGTCTGCCCGTCTTTCTTTCTCAATAACCTGCATTGCTTTCTCTGTGCTGTTCTCCTCAAACGCCTGTACTGCGTAAGAGAAACTATCAGCGCACACTTCCAGCATTTCTTTCATTTCCGCAGAACCGATACCCGAAAACTGCTTCTTCTGATTCTCAAGACTTTCTGCATACTCTGAAATATTTTCACAATAATCACTGATCCGCTCAATGTCTGAAACAATCTGAAGAAGACTTGCCACATGCTGATGTTCTTTTTCATTGATCGCCAGTGAGCTGATGCGGATAAGATAATCGGTAATTCCTTTGCAAAGTCGGTCCGCAATACTCTCTTCTTCCCGGATCTCATTGATCGTTTCCTGATCTTGAGTAAACAGAACCTGACGAGTCTTATCCATCGTTCCTTTTACAACATTTCCCATCCGGCACACCTCGCTTACTACTGACTGCAAAGCAATACTCGGAGTTTCCAACATCCTTTCATCAAGAAGGACACCGCTTTCATCCACTGCCTCATCTTCCTCTTTCTGAATCTTTCTTGCAAGCTTAATGATCCAGTCAGACACAGGGAAGAGCAGCAATGTCGTTCCGACATTAAAGATTGTATGAACCGTACTGATCTCTGTCTGCGTGATCATGCCCGCACCCATTCCCGGGTTCATCACTTTGAAGAAGAAAATGGCCGCAATACTGAATATAATCGTTCCGATAATATTAAACAGAAGATGCATGATCGCTGCTGTCTTCGCCGTTTTCTTCGCTCCGATGCTTGACATGATCGCCGTCACACATGTTCCGATATTCTGTCCCATGATAATATATACCGCCGCGTTAAACGGTACCAGTCCTGCCGCAGCAAGACTTTGCAAAATACCTACAGATGCGGAAGAACTTTGAATAATTGCCGTTACCAGCGCACCTGCTAAGATTCCAAGAATCGGATTATGTCCAAGCTTCACAAAAATACTGCAGAACGCTTCGGATTCCTGAAGCGGAGCTACCGCAGAGGACATCGTTGTAATTCCGACAAAAAGAATACCGAACCCTACAATAATACTTGAAATATCTTTTGAGGAACGTCTCTTCCCGGTGAGCATAATGATCACACCGATAATGATCGCGATCGGAGCTAGATTTGCCGGACTTAAAAACTTTGCCCATTCCACACTGGAAACAAGCCAGCCTGTTACTGTTGTCCCGATATTCGCTCCCATGATAACGCCCATTGCCTGAGAAAGATTCATAATTCCCGCATTCACAAATCCGACAACCATAACTGTAGTCGCCGATGAACTTTGAATCACCGCCGCAATAAACGCACCGAGCAGCACTCCGAAAAGTTTATTTTTTGTCAGCGCTTCCAATAACGTCTTCATCCTGCTGCCTGCAGCATTCTCCAGACCTTGTGCCATAATCTGCATTCCGTAGATAAACATTCCCAGTCCGCCTACAAACGGGATGATAATAGATGCATAATTCATAATTTTGCTCTTTCCTCCGTAATTATAAGAGTTTTCTCATTCACTTTTTTCACATAATTTATGCAGCACCGCAAAACATGCAGCCCTGCATATTTACGATACCATTATCAGCGTCAAAAAACAACAATATCTTTGCATTTTCTTAACACAATTTTCACATTGTTTTTCTCATTTTGAAAATTAATACTTTTTAAAATGTAAAAAAATGTCATTGTCAGAAATTCATAGCTGTGTTATGATAACCCCACTCACAGAAATTCTTTCTGTGAAAGACGCCGGCAGTTTCGTCGGTCTGAGGA
>CAJLUP010000164.1 GCA_905209865.1 uncultured Lachnospiraceae bacterium | reverse complement strand
AGAGAAATATCAAAAAAGCTGCCGGAGAAGGAACTGCTGATAACTATGAACATATTACATATGAAGGATATGGACCGAACGGAACTGCGATCATTGTAAAAACTTTGACAGATAATAAGAATCGGACAGCTTCGAATGTCCGTAATGCATTTACAAAAGGAAGCGGAAATGTAGGAACTCCGGGCTGCGTATCATTTATGTTTGACGAGAAAGGTCAGATTTTTGTGGCAAAAGAAGACTGTGAGATGGATGCGGATGAATTGATGATGTTGGCATTGGATGCGGGAGCAGAAGATTTTGCAGAAGAAGATGAGAGCTTTGAGATTTTGACAGATCCGGAAGCATTCAGTGAGGTGCGCCTGAAATTAGAAGAAGCAGGAATTGTAATGGCAGGAGCGGAAGTGACTATGATTCCTCAGACTTATGTAGATCTGACGAATGAAGATGATATAAAAAATATTCAGAAAACATTAGATCTTCTTGAAGAAGACGATGATGTTCAGGATGTATATCATAACTGGAATGAATAAGTATTATTTCAGATGACAGAGATTGGAGAAAGACTGATCAATAAAACAGAGAAATGCGGGAGGGACAAAGAAGATGAGCGATTACAGAATTGAAACAAAATGTATACAGTCGGGATATGAGCCGGGAAACGGGGAAGCAAGGGTACTCCCGATTTATCAGAGCACCACATTTCGGTATACGAGCAGCGAGCAGATGGGAAGACTCTTTGATCTGGAAGAGTCGGGATATTTTTATACACGGCTTCAGAATCCGACGAATGATGCGGTGGCTGCAAAAATATGTGATCTGGAAGGTGGATATGCAGGAATGCTGACTTCTTCGGGGCAGGCGGCAAACTTCTATGCGATCATGAATATTGCAGAAGAGGGAGATCATATCGTATGTGCATCGGCGCTGTATGGCGGTACATATAATCTTTATGCACATACGATTAAAAAAATGGGCGTAGATGCGACGTTTGTAGACCCGGATTGTTCGGAAGAAGAGTTGGAAGCGGCATTCAGAGAGAATACAAAGGCTGTATTTGGAGAGTCGATTGCAAACCCGGCGCTTGTTGTTCTTGATTTTGAGAAGTTTGCAGGAGCAGCTCACAGACATGGTGTTCCATTTATTGTAGACAACACATTTGCGACGCCGATCAACTGTCGTCCGTTCGAGTGGGGAGCGGATATCGTAACGCATTCAACGACAAAATATATGGACGGTCATGCGACATGTGTCGGAGGAGCAATCATTGACAGTGGTAATTTTGACTGGACTGCTCACGCAGACAAATTCCCGGGACTTACAACGCCGGACGAGACGTATCATGGAATCGTATATACAGAAAAATTCGGAAAAGGCGCTTATATAACGAAAGCGACGGCGCAGCTGATGAGAGATCTTGGTTCTATTCAAGCTCCGCAGAATGCATTTCTACTGAATATTGGACTTGAAACGCTTCACCTGAGAGTGCCGAGACACTGCGAGAATGCATTGAAAGTTGCAAAATATTTGAAGGAGCACGAGAAAGTGGCATGGGTAAGTTATCCGTCTTTGGAAGGGGATAAGTATTATGATCTGGCGCAGAAATATATGCCAGACGGTACATGCGGAGTGCTTACTTTTGGTTTGAAGGGCGGAAGAGATGCTGCCGTTGAGATGATGGATAAACTGAAGATGGTAGCGATTGTGACGCATGTGGCAGACGCAAGAAGCTGTGTGCTCCATCCGGCAAGTCATACTCACCGCCAGATGAACGATCAGGAATTAAAAGAAGCCGGAGTTCAGCCGGATCTGATCCGTTTCAGCGTGGGAATTGAGAATGTGGATGATATTATTGCCGATGTAGAACAGGCATTGAAATAAGAAAATAAAAATGGTATGGATGTATACAATTTACGTTCATACCATTTTTTACATGATAACTGTGAGTGATAAATAAAAATGATAGCGTAAATGCAGAAAGAAAGCGGATGCAGAAGTTGTTTTTGAAAAGTTCTCGGAGAATTGTTTGAAGGAATCTGTATAAAATGGATGGACTTTTTTAATACTAATTTTCAAGGATGCCTTTATGACCTGATATTTTAAAGAAGTATGAAGGAGGATTTGAAATGGCTGAGGAACAGAAAAAAAGAGAAGAAGAAAATAACGAAATTAAGGAAATGGGGACGCTTAATATGAAAGAGAGCGGCTCAAAGTACGGAATCCAATTACTGACGATTATAGGTGAGATCGAAGGACATGAAAGTGTTTCGGGAAATACAAAAGCAACGAAATATGAGCATCTTCTTCCGCGGCTTGCACAGATTGAAGAAGACGAAGAGACAGATGGAGTTTTGATCTTGCTTAATACGCTTGGCGGAGATGTGGAAGCAGGTCTGGCTATTGCGGAAATGATCGCTTCTTTAAGCAAACCGACGGTGTCACTTGTGCTCGGGGGAAGCCACTCGATCGGCGGTCCGCTGGCAGTGTCGTCAGATTATTCTTTTATTGTTCCGACAGGAACAATGATCGTTCACCCGGTACGTTCCACCGGAATGTTTATCGGAGTGCTTCAAAGTTATCGGAATATGGAAAAAACACAGGATCGGATCACGAAATTTATAGCAAATCATTCCCATATTACACAAGAGAGGCTTTTAGAATTAATGCTTGATTCTTCGCAGCTTGTAAAAGATGTCGGAACGATGCTTGAAGGGGAGCAGGCGGTAAAAGAAGGATTGATTGACGAAGTAGGCGGAATAAAAGAAGCGTTTGCAAAACTGCATGCGCTTATTGATGGAAGAAGGAACAGTGATGTTTGAGACCGAAAGAGAAAGATGCATTCGGTAAAGAGTGAAGCTTGAAAAAATGTGATGACATGATTTTCAAATGATGATATACTAAATATAGTATGTTTAATTACCAAGGGGGAATTATATGGCTTCCAAGACTACAAAAGGAAGAAAAAATACGAGGACAAAAAGAAAAACGGGAGCAAAAGCGAAAGGCAGCAGTGCAAAAAATACAGAACTTACAGGAGAGATCACGATTCTTATTACATTGGCGTTGTGCATTCTGCTTGTTTTGAGTAATTTTGGCATTGGCGGAATTGTGGGGGAGGCAGTTTCTTCTGTGCTTTTTGGATTGTTTGGATACATGGCATATGCGCTTCCTTTTTTGATTTTTGCGGCAG
>CAJLUP010000163.1 GCA_905209865.1 uncultured Lachnospiraceae bacterium | reverse complement strand
ATCTTTTGCAGACTTTTTTTCATAATCCAATCGCGGGACCTTTTGTGCTCGGCATTTACTCTGCCTCCTTCTTTTGCTTTTTTTCTTTTTTTTGCTTCCATGGTCATCGATATAATCTTTTCTATCCGGAATTACAGCAAGTGTCGGAATGCCAATCGCCCGTTCGATATCATCTTCTGTTTTGATCGAATCGTTCATAAGTGCAATCAAAAGTACGATTGCCGCAGCAAGCGCAAATCCTGCCAGCGCGCCCATCATGACATTTTTATTCATATTCGGACTGACCGGACCTGACGGAATCTCCGCTTCTTCAATGATCTTTGGAGGCGCTACTTCCATTTTTTCTTTTATATACTGTCCTGAAACAACTGCCATCGTATCTGCAATCTTTTTCGCCGTTTCCGGATCGGAACTTTTCGCTGTCACTTCCATAATATGTGTTCCTTCCGGATTAGAGATCGTAATATTCCCTCTCAACTGATGATATCCCATATCCAGTCCAAGATCTTCGATTACTTCTTCTAATACGCTTCTGCTCGTAGCCAATATACTGTAATCGCCTGTCAGGGCGCTTCCTAACTGAAGGTCTGCTATCGATGTCAGCGTCGTCTCCTGCGTCGTTACGAGCATCGAAGATGTTGCTGTGTACATCGGAGTTATGCAAAATTTTGTATATACACCGGCAACAACGCCTCCAAGCAGACATGCAGCTATAATGATCAGCACATGCTTTTTCAGTGCGGAAATCAATTCCCACAGATCGATCGCCATTTCTTCCTCATGTGTTTTTTCCATATCTCATCACTTCCTCTTTTATCCATTTCTTTCCTTACAAATCTTCCTTACACGCCATTATTTCTTATTATATATCATATCGAAAAAATATGTTATAAATTTAAAAAATTTGTTTGAATTCATGTTTGAATTTCATTCGTGTAATTCACGTTTATTGTTTCATGTTTTAAATGCGTTCATCTTTTAAAATCCGACTTGGATTTTTCACAAACAGTTTTCTTACATACGAAGGATCCAGATGTTTCTCCATCCACGCCGAAGCACGTTCAGACTCCGGTTTCCGGGTTCGCATATTATGCATATCTGTTCCCATAAAATGAACAAAACCATCTTTTAACATTTTTCGACACCAGCGTGTTGTCGAATCATACCACGGTCCTCCAACCGCTCTGAAATTCACCTGTATATAAGCGCCTTGCTTGCGCAGTTCTTCCAGCCTTTCCATATTCCGAAGCGGTTCATATCGTTCGGCATGCGCAATGATCGGCCTGTATCCCGCCTGTGTAAGTCGCTGTACTGCGCGAAAAATACCGGAATATCCTATTTCCCGGTAGAATTCAATCAGTACATACCTGCTATCTGCCATTGTAAGAATATTTCCCTTGAAAAGTTCATCCAAAGTTGCCTCCGTATACATTGCTTCCTGCCCTGGATAAACCTTTACCCTGATATTGTAATGTCTTAATTTTTCCTGCAATTCCAAACAAAGCTGCCGGATCTCTTTCGGATCTGTAGAACCGAAAGTTCCTCCCCAATGCGGGGTTGCAATCACTTTTCTGATCCCCTGACTCTGCGCTGTTTTCAACATGCGAAGTGCTTCCTTCCACGAATCAGCTCCATCGTCAATTCCCGGCAATATATGACTATGTATATCGACTATTTCTGTCATTCCTTGCGCTGCTCCTTAAATTTATTCATCCCCTCTATACAGCTTTTTTGTTATCGCAGTAATATGTTTCACAACATCATTTTATTTTTAAGACACGCAAAAACAGTATATCGTCTTGCTTTTAATTACTATTTTTCATAATAATTTTGCATGGCATAACGGATATACTCTTTTTTTGACTGTTGTTGATTGAATTTGCTCTAAATGGAGGGATTTTGTCCAAGAAAAAACAGACATAACATTTATTATCATATGATATGGGTCTGTCTGTCTGTCTGTCTGTCTGTCTGTCTGTCTGTCTGTCTGTCTGTCAAAAGTATGTGCTTTAAATTCATATTTGTCAAGTCCACACGCCCCCTGTAATTGTAAACAAACTGCTGTTTCGCTATACGGCTTTTATAATAGTCTATAACAGGTACATTGTCAATTCTTCAAAATGTATATTTTTAAATACAAACTGTATATATTTTCTATTGTATATCACAAAAAATCGTATTAAAAATAGAAACTATTGTCAGAAATGGAAACTCTTTCTAACAGGAGTTTCTATTTTTATTGTTTCTTATTATTCCACTGTGACAGATTTTGCCAGATTACGCGGCTTATCTACGTCCAATCCTTTCGCTACGCTGACATAATACCCCATAAGCTGAAGCGGTACGATTGCGAGACTTGTCGCAAAATAAGTTTCCGTCTTCGGTACATAAACAGAGAAATCCGCCGTATCTTCGATGCTGTAGTTCCCATAAGTTGTCAATCCCATCAAATACGCTCCCCTGCTCTTTACTTCGACCATATTGCTCAATGTCTTTTCAAACAGATCATTCTGCGTCAACACACCTACTACCAAAATACCTTCTTCAATCAGACTGATCGTTCCGTGTTTCAATTCCCCTGCGGCGTAAGCTTCCGAATGAATATAGCTGATCTCTTTCATCTTAAGACTGCCTTCCAGACTGATCGCGTAATCAATACCGCGCCCGATGAAAAACACATCTTTTGCATTGGCGTATTTGCTTGCAAACCATTGAATTCTTTCTTTGTCATCAAGTGTTTTTTGAATTTTTTCAGGGAGGCTTTCCATTTCTTTGATCAATGCGCCATATCGCTTCTCATCAATTCTGCCTTTTACTTTTGCAGTCTGCACCGCAAGAAGATACATTGCGATCAGCTGTGTACTGTATGCTTTTGTCGTGGCGACAGAGATCTCCGGTCCTGCATAAGTATACAACACATGATCGCTTTCTCTCGCAATACTTGAACCGACCACATTCACAATCCCCATAACCGGAATCCCTTTTTCCTTTGCAAGCCGAAGCGCCGCAAGGCTGTCTGCCGTCTCCCCTGACTGAGATACAATAACAACGATAGAATTCGGTACAAGGATCGGATTCCTATAGCGGAATTCGGACGCAAGATCTACTTCCACCGGAATCCCCGCCAGATCTTCCAGTACATACTTCCCGACAACTCCGACATGATATGCCGATCCGCATGCCACAATATAAATCC
>CAJLUP010000162.1 GCA_905209865.1 uncultured Lachnospiraceae bacterium | reverse complement strand
GAAGATGCGGTGCGTCTTGAGGAAAATGAATATTATATCGCAGACCTGATCGGTATGGATGTGTTTACACAAGAAGGACATTTCGGCGTTGTAAAAGATGTGATGGAGACAGGGGCAAACGAAGTGTATATCATTGATTCTGACGCGCACGGAGAAGTGCTTGTGCCGGCAATCCGGCAATGTATCGAAGAGGTCGATGTAGAAAACGGGAAAATGCAGATTCGGCTTTTAGAAGGTCTGATCGGATAGATTTTAGAGTTAGGAGAAACAGACGAATGAACTTTCATATACTTACGTTGTTTCCTGAAATGGTTGAAAATGGACTGAAAACGAGTATTATCGGGCGGGCGGTCGATGCGGGACTGCTGTCGATCGAAGCGGTTAATATCCGGGATTTTGCCTTTAATAAGCATCAGAGCGTGGATGATTATCCGTACGGCGGAGGCGCGGGAATGCTGATGCAGGCTGAGCCTGTATATTTGGCGTATAAAGAGATTAAGGAACGAATCAAAAGAGAGGATAAGAAACTCCGTGTTGTCTATCTTTCTCCGCAGGGGAAGACGTTTGATCAAAAGATGGCGGAAGAACTGGCGGCAGAAGAAGATCTTGTCTTGTTGTGCGGACATTATGAAGGGATTGACGAGCGGGTTTTGGAGGAGATCGTGACAGACTATGTTTCGATAGGTGATTATGTTCTTACCGGAGGGGAGCTCCCGGCAATGGTTATGGTCGATACGATCTCAAGACTTGTGCCCGGTGTGCTGCACAATGACGTCTCGGCGGAATTTGAGTCTTTTCAGGATAATTTGCTGGAATATCCGCAGTATTCCAGACCGGAAGAATGGCATGGGAAGAAAGTACCTCCGGTGCTTTTATCGGGACATCATGCGAACATTGAGAAATGGCGCAGGGAACAGTCGATTTTGCGGACGTACGAAAGAAGGCCGGATCTTCTGGAGAAAAGTACGCTGACATGGAAAGAAAAAAAGTGGCTGGAAGAGACTGTTAAGGAGAAAACAGCGCAGGAAGAAGTGAAAGAAGACGAGGACAATTAAAGAAGGAAGTCAGTCGGAAATGAAAGAACAGCATAAGATAGAACGATAAAGTGACTTTGATAATAAAAACAGAAGAATTGATAAAGGGATAGAAAATGTGATAAGGGGTACGAATTGGTATTTGTTACACTTTTTAACGAAAAATTTTTAACAGCTTGAAAATGAAAGAAGCAGAGGGTAGACTTTTTTGGGGATTGCCGGAGACGGGAGTCTCTTTGTTGCAATGGCAACGAGCCGAAGTCCGGGCTTGCCCGAAGCCTTGGCGACCGCTTATAATCCCGGAATGGCCTTTTGGCACTTCAGGTGATTAAGTATATTTTAATAATAGGAGGAAGAGAAAATGAAGAAAAACATTTTCAAAAAAGTGGGCAGAGTCTTTACTTCACTGGCTCTCGTAGCGTCCATTTGTCTGACAATGTCGGTTTCTGTTTTTGCAAAAGGGTATGACTTGGATGACAAAAACATCAATTATCGTGATTATCTTTATTTCGTTATTGATGGAAAAGATTACAAGATGACAGCTCTTACAACGGAACCGGGCGTGGATTTTTCGGGAAGCGATGTATCTGCCGAGGTTTATGCAAAAGTTGATATGGAAGGTCTGAATGCAGCAATGCAGGCGGCAGGATCAAAAGATACATTTGTCCTGAATAATAAGACATATATGTCACGTTATGAGAAATCAACAGATCCGATCGTATATAACTTTCAGGATGCCGGAAATGGTACATATGCGATCGTAGATAAATCAGGCGCGCATATGACGCTGGATAACCTTGCACATGTAGCGACTGTCGGACTGTATATCGGAAAAACAGCGGACAGCAGTACTTATTATTTCGGGATGGATGCGCTTGTAACCAATCTTTTTAAGCTCAATATTCTCGGAAAAGTGACAGCAAAAGCGATGGTGAACTACAAAGATGCAGAAGGAACAGTCTTAAGACAGCTTATGTATGAGACAGAGACAACAGGATACTGGGGAGAGAGTGTTCTTGTAGAATATGCAAATCTTCCGCTGATCGGAACGTCTTATAAGCTTGCAGGAGATACAACAGGCGCATATATCAGCTATGGATTAGAAAATGAGATCAACGTAACAGTTGAAAAAATCGCACCGGACTTTACTGCTCTTGAAGCGAAAGTTGCAGAAGTAGAAAAATTCCTTGACGAAACAGAAAAGGAATACACAGAAGAATCAATGAATGCTCTTACAGGAGCGCTCACAGTGGCAAAAAATATTCTTGCAAACAAAGACAATGCGATTCAAGAAGATGTAAATAATGCATTGACAGCATTGACAAATGCAAAAGATGCTCTCGTTTTGGCGCCGGAAGAACCGGGAGAAACAGTTGATCTGAAAGCGTTGAAAGACAAAGTTGCAGAAGTAGAAAAATTCCTTGCAGAGACAAAGACAGAATATACAAAAGAGTCCATGAAAGCGTTGAAAGACGCTCTTGCAGATGCAAAAGCAATCATTGCAGATCCGGAAAACGTAAAACAGGCTGATGTAGATAAAGCTCTGAAAGCTTTGACAAAAGCAAAAGAAGGTCTTGTACCGGTAACAGGCAACGTCAAAGAAACAGCTGATGCAAAACAGGAATCAAAAGCTCCGGTTACGGGAGATAATTCCTTTGCAGGACTCGCGCTTTCAGCGGTAATGCTTTGTCTTGCAGCAGGAACTGTTGTTTTTGTAAAGAGAAAACACATTTAGTACTTGTCAATCGGCACAAAATATGATAGACTACAGAAGTTGTGAAAAGAAGAGCGATGGTCCTCTGGCACATTTTCAGTGTTAAGAACGTCAAATATTAAGGAGGTCACACAAAATGAACGATATCATTAAGAAAATCGAAGCAGAGCAGTTGAAAGAAAACGCACCGGAATTCAATGTCGGCGATACAGTAAAAGTATACGCTAAGATTAAAGAGGGAAACCGCGAAAGAATTCAGGTATTTGAAGGAACAGTTCTGAAAAGACAGGGCGGCGGAGCAAGAGAGACTTTCACAGTAAGAAAGACATCTAATGGAATCGGAGTTGAAAAAACATGGCCGATCCACTCACCACATGTTGAAAAAGTAGAAGTTGTTCGCAGAGGTAAAGTCAGAAGAGCGAAACTGAACTACTTGAGAAAACGTGTAGG
>CAJLUP010000161.1 GCA_905209865.1 uncultured Lachnospiraceae bacterium | reverse complement strand
AAAAGCCTGTATCGGTTCAAAATGCTCAGTGCGCAATATTTTTGCAAGAAGATTGTTGATATCTGCGTCGTCTTCTACAATTAAAATCTGTTCTTTCATGTCGTTAAGATTTAATCCTTTCTTATTTCCCGTCTTTAGAAAGCCGTAGACGGGATACATCTGCTATGCTATAATAACCCTAACGCTTTGACATAGTAAAGTGCAAATTTATGAAATTTAAAATTTCAAATGAAATGGAGGATAATGACGATGTACGACTTCGATGAAATCAAAAATGCAGATCCGGAGATTGCGGAAGTGATCACAGCGGAAATGAAGAGACAGAACTCCCATATCGAATTGATCGCTTCTGAGAACTGGGTGAGTAAGGCCGTGATGGCAGCGATGGGAAGTCCACTTACAAATAAATACGCAGAAGGATATCCGGGCAAGAGATATTACGGCGGATGTCAGTGCGTGGATGTTGCCGAAGATCTGGCAAGAGAACGTGCCAAAAAATTATTTGGCTGTGAGTATGTAAATGTACAGCCGCATTCCGGAGCGCAGGCAAATATGGCGGTTCAGTTTGCAATGCTGACACCCGGAGATACGATCATGGGTATGAACCTTGATCACGGCGGACATCTGACGCATGGATCACCGGTGAATCTGTCGGGAAAATATTTTCATGTTGTTCCTTACGGAGTCAATGATGAGGGTGTAATCGATTATGACAATGTTTTGGAAATCGCGAAGGAATGCAGACCAAAACTGATCATCGCCGGAGCAAGTGCTTATGCGAGAACGATTGATTTCAAACGGTTTCGTGAGATTGCGGATGAAGTCGGCGCGTATCTTATGGTAGATATGGCTCATATTGCAGGACTTGTGGCAGCAGGTCTTCATCCAAGTCCGATCCCGTATGCACATGTGACAACGACGACAACTCATAAAACATTGCGCGGACCGCGAGGTGGAATGATTCTTTCAAGCAATGAAGTAAATGAAAAGTTTAATTTTAATAAAGCGATCTTCCCGGGAACACAGGGAGGACCTCTTATGCATGTGATCGCAGCAAAAGCAGTCTGCTTTAAAGAAGCGCTCGAACCGGAGTTTAAAGAATATCAGACGCAGGTTGTAAAGAACGCGAAAGCTCTTTGCGAAGGATTGAAAAAACGCGGCGTGAAGATTGTTTCAGGAGATACGGACAACCATCTTATGCTCGTAGATCTTACCGGAAATGACGTAAGCGGAAAAGAGTTGGAAAAGCGGCTTGACGATGCGCATATTACATGTAATAAGAATACAATTCCGAACGATCCTCGTTCTCCGTTTGTGACAAGCGGCGTAAGACTCGGAACTCCTGCAGTTACAACGCGGGGGATGAAAGAGGATGATATGGATAAGATTGCCGAGATTATTGCGATGGTAATCGAAAGCGAAGAAAATGTAGAGACTGCGAGAAAAATGGTCGCAGAGCTTACAGAAAAATATCCTCTTTGTTAAATAAAATATAGAAAGAACAAAATTCCTCTTTGGCGGACAGGATTCTGTCTGTAAAAGAGGAATTTTTCTTGATTTAAAGCTTTAACTCGGAAAAGTATTGTGCTATACTAATAGAACAGCAGTAAAAAAGGAAAGCTGAAAAAGCAAATTGCCGATAAAATGAGGCATGAGACGTTATAAAGGAGGATATGCGCGATGATATGGGCAAAGGAAGAGACTCTGCCAAGAGAAGAAATCGAACAGATACAGCTTGCAAAGTTGAAGGATACGGTTCGGTATATTTATGACAGAGTGCAGCCTTACCGTGAAAAGATGGATGCGGCAGGTGTGCGTCCGGAAGATATTCAGACTTTGGAAGATCTAAAGAGACTGCCGTTTACATATAAAGCTGATTTTCGGGATCATTATCCGGACGGATTGTTTGCGGTTGATAAAAAGGAGATCGTTCGTTACCATGCAAGTTCGGGAACGACAGGTAAGCCGACAGTTGTCGGATATACGAGGAATGATTTGGATATCTGGCTGAATAATGTTGCGAGAGTTGCATGTATGGGAGGCGCTACGGAGGAAGATGTGGCGCAGATCGCATTTGGATACGGAACGTTTACAGGAGCGCTCGGACTTCATGGAGGACTTGAGAAAATAGGAGCGTCGGTGATTCCGATGTCTTCAGGAAATACAAATAAACAGATTATGTTTTTACAGGATATGGGTGTGACCCTTCTTGTGGCAACGCCATCTTATGCGCTTCATCTCGGAGAAGAACTTCGAAGAAGAGACATTGATCCGTCAAAAGATCTGAAGATCAGAATCGGGTTGTTCGGAGGCGAAGGCATGACAGAACCGATGCGGGAAGAGATGCACCGTGTTTGGGGAGAGCAGTTTGTCTGTACGCAAAATTACGGGATGAGTGAGCTTTGCGGACCGGGAGTGTCAGGAGAATGTACGCAGCTTTGCGGAATGCATATTAATGAGGATTGGTTTATCCCTGAGATTATCGATCCTGAAACAGAGGAAGTTCTTCCTCCGGGAGAAAGGGGAGAACTTGTTGTTACCTGTCTTGGAAAAGAGGCGCTTCCGATCGTAAGATACCGGACAGGAGATATGACAAGATTGATGTATGAACCGTGTAAGTGTGGAAGAACGACATGCAGAATGGAAAATCTTTCCGGTCGTGCGGATGATATGCTTGTTATTCGGGGAGTCAATGTGTTCCCGACACAGATTGAAGAAGTTCTTTTGAAGGTTGACGAGATCGGACCGCATTATGAGATCCTTGTAGAGAGAAAGAATCGTCTGGACGTAATGACGATTACCGTTGAACTGATCGATGACAGGCTTCTTGACAGTTATGCAAAATTAAGTGAACTTGAGGCAAGAATTAAGTCTGCATTAAAATCGCAGCTTGGACTTGCGACTCAGATCAGACTTGTGGCGCCGAATTCCTTAAAACGATTTGAAGGAAAGGCGAAGAGAGTGACAGATTTACGAAAGGATGGACTTTGATATGGCAGAGAAAGTGATCATGCTCGGCAATGAGGCGATTGCCAGAGGAGCATATGAAGCAGGAGTGAAAGTATCTTCCGCTTATCCGGGAACGCCAAGTACCGAGATTAGTGAATATCTTGTTCAATACAAGGAAGATGTATATGAAGAATGGGCCCCGAATGAAAAGGTGGCGACTGAAGTGGCGGTTGGAGCGAGTCTTGCGGGAGTACGTTCTATGGCGTGTATGAAACATGTGGGCTTGAATGTAGCGGCAGATCCGCTGTATTCCGTTTCTTATATGGGTGTGAACGGCGGACTTGTTCTTGTTGTAGC
>CAJLUP010000160.1 GCA_905209865.1 uncultured Lachnospiraceae bacterium | reverse complement strand
AAGACCGAATGTAAGGCAGCCGATACTGACACAATATTGCGATGGAAGAAGGGTGAGCTGTCCGGATTGGATGACACAGTGGGGGTCGAAGGAACTTGGCGATAGAGGGTTGACGCCGATCGAGATCCTTCGCTATTTCTACGGAGATGATATGTATATCAATATCGCTCCGGAAATATCAGGTGTTCCGTCTTCATGGCCGGGATATATATTGGAAATCGGTTCAAGTGGTGAAAAAGTAAGGCAGATACAGGAACAGTTGAATGTGATTGCCGGAGCGTATCCCGCAATTCCTAAAATTACGGTAGATGGTATCTATGGAGAGGCAACAGCTGAATCCGTGAGAAAATTTCAGGAAGTGTTCGGATTACCGCAAACAGGAAAAGTAGATTACAGCACATGGTACAAAATATCTGAAATCTATGTCGGAGTGTCGCGGATTGCGGAATTGACGTAGTTCTGATGAAAATACCTTGACTTATTTTAATGACATATTTATAATAAGTAAGGATATTGCAAAAACATGGAAGAGGAATAGTAGAAGCGTATCGTATTCAGAGATCTGCCGGTTGGTGCGAGGCAGGAACGTAAGTTTTGAACTCACCTCGGAGTTCTTTCGTTGAATTTGGAGTAGACGAAAGCGGGAGTTCCCGTTATAGAATGAACGAGTGCATTTGGTTGGGCTAAGACGAAGGAGACAGGAAGAAAACGGCTTGGTTTTATCAGATGAACAAGAGTGGTACCACGGAAATAAGCCTTTTCGTCTCTTGAGTTTTTCAGGAACGGGAGGCTTTCTTTTATGCATTGATCATTCGGAGGACAGCCGTTGTGCTTGTAATCAGTTGGCAGAAAGAGTACTTACCGATTGTAATAAAAATGCATAATATAACGATGAATGAAGGAGAGAAACATATGGGTACAAAGATAATGTATAACCACAAAGCAATCGAAAAAAAGTGGCGTGAAAAATGGGCAGAAAATCCAGTAAATCCAAGAGTAGATGATAATGGAAATAAAAAACAGAAATATTACTGTCTTGACATGTTTCCATATCCGTCAGGAAATGGTCTTCATGTCGGCCATTGGAGAGGATATGTAATTTCCGACGTATGGAGCCGTTATAAACTTCAGCAGGGATATTATATCGTACATCCGATGGGATGGGATGCATTCGGACTTCCGGCTGAAAATTATGCGATCAAGATGGGAGTACATCCGGCAAAATCTACAGCAGAAAATGTGGCAAATATTAAACGTCAGATTAATGAAATTGCAGCGCTCTATGATTGGGATATGGAAGTCAATACGACAGATCCGAACTTCTATAAGTGGACGCAGTGGATTTTCGTGAAGATGTTTAAAGAAGGACTTGCATATGAAAAAGAATTTCCGATCAACTGGTGCCCGTCCTGTAAGACAGGTTTGGCAAATGAGGAAGTTGTAAATGGAAAATGTGAGCGCTGCGGAGCAGAAGTTACGAAGAAAAATCTTCGTCAGTGGATGCTGAAGATTACTGCCTATGCGGATCGGCTGTTAAATGATCTCGATAAGCTGGACTGGCCGGAAAAAGTAAAGAAAATGCAGGCTGACTGGATCGGAAAATCTTACGGAGCAGAGGTGGATTTCCCTGTTGACGGAAGAGATGAGAAAATTACTGTATATACGACAAGACCTGACACACTTTACGGTGCGACATTTATGGTGCTTGCTCCTGAACATGAGATGGCGGCATCTCTTGCGACAGATGAGACAAGAGAAGCAGTGGAAAAATATATTTACGATGCGTCAATGAAATCAAACGTAGATCGTCTTCAGGATAAAGAGAAGACAGGCGTATTTACGGGAAGCTATGCGATCAATCCGCTTAGCGGAGAAAAGACTCCGATTTGGCTGTCTGATTATGTATTGGCGGATTATGGTACAGGAGCGATCATGTGTGTTCCTGCTCACGATGACCGTGATTTTGAGTTCGCAAAGAAATTCAATATTCCGATCATTCAGGTAATTGCCAAAGACGGAAAAGAAATTGAAAACATGACAGAAGCTTATACAGAAGCTTCGGGAACAATGATCAACTCAGGTGAGTGGAATGGAATGGAATCGGCAGTGCTGAAAAAAGAAGCTCCTCATATTATCGAAGAGCGCGGACTTGGAAAAGCAACAGTCAACTTCAAACTGCGTGACTGGGTATTCTCCCGTCAGCGTTATTGGGGAGAGCCGATCCCGATCATTCACTGTCCTGACTGTGGTAATGTTCCGGTACCGGAAGAAGACCTTCCGCTTACACTTCCGGATGTAGAGTCATATGAACCAACAGGAACAGGAGAGTCACCGCTTGCAGGAATTGAAGAATGGGTAAACTGTACATGTCCGGTGTGTGGAAAACCTGCAAAACGTGAGACAAACACGATGCCTCAGTGGGCGGGCTCTTCCTGGTATTTCTTGCGTTATGTGGACAGCAAAAACGATAAAGAATTAGTATCCAGAGAAAAAGCAGATGAGATGCTTCCGGTAGATATGTACATCGGCGGTGTAGAACATGCCGTGCTCCATCTTCTGTATTCTCGTTTCTATACGAAATTCCTGTATGATATCGGAGTTGTAGATTTTGACGAACCATTCCACAAATTGTTCAATCAGGGAATGATTACAGGAAAGAACGGAATTAAGATGAGTAAATCAAAAGGAAACGTTGTTTCACCTGATGCGCTTGTTAATGATTATGGTTGTGACTCTCTGAGAATGTACGAACTTTTCGTAGGACCGCCGGAGTTGGATGCAGAATGGGATGACAGAGGAATCGACGGAGTAAACCGCTTCTTGAAACGTCTTTGGAATCTGCTTATGGACAGCAAAGAAGATATTCAGCCGACAAAAGAAATGATAAAACTTCGTCATAAAATGGTTTATGATATCACGAGCCGTCTTGAGAGCTTTAGTTTAAATACTGTAATTTCAGGATTTATGGAATATAATAACAAGTTTGTCGAAATAGCGAAAAAGGAAGGCGGAATTGATAAAGAAACATTAGAAACGATTGCTGTTCTTCTTTCCCCGTTTGCACCGCATTTTGCAGAAGAAATGTGGGAGCAGCTTGGACATGCGGAAACAATCTTCAAAGCAGGATGGCCGGCATACGACGAAAGCGCAATGAAAGATGATGAGATTGAAGTTCCGGTACAGATTAACGGAAAAACAAGAGCAGTTATCAGCATTTCTGCTGATGCATCAAAAGAAGAGGCAATAGCGGCAGGAAAAGAGGCAGTCGCTGATAAACTGACAGGCACGATCGTGAAAGAGATTTATGT
>CAJLUP010000159.1 GCA_905209865.1 uncultured Lachnospiraceae bacterium | reverse complement strand
CTTACATTCGGTCTTGAAAGATAATTTGCAAACAATTCGTCAACGATCACCGATATACTTTCGTACACATTTCTTTCCGGTATCCACTTGTGATCAAATGCCGTGGACGAAGTGATCGTAAAATCGTATCCTTTGTTTCTATACCATTCCGTATAAACGCGATTCAACGTAAACGACATAATTGCAAGCACGTTCGCACGGATCGTATTTGCAGGCCATGTAGCATAAATCTCACTGGAGGCGACATTTTTAATATAGTCTTTATATTTCACATAGTAATTTTTTGCCGTTGAATCTCTCGGAGAACCGTCATGAACAACGATGTACTCCGGTACAACAACCCGGCTCAAAACAATCTCTCCGCTTTCATTGACAGGCTTGATCTCATCCTCTGCTATTTTGGGCGGATATTCGGCATATAAAGTATGAGCAGGGATGACGAAAATCTCTTCCTCTTCCCTGCCCGTATCTGTCGGTCTCATCCTGATATTTTGAATTGCTTTTGTATTTGCCAGAATCTCTGCTCCTGCAATGCTTACAGGTTCAAACCCCGGGGCGCTTACATCCAATGTATATTCCGAATATGGCTGACGTTCGTTGTTCGGATCTAAACTCCACTCTTCCGGCGGAGCGCTCAACTCGATTGTCTCTGACTGTCCCGATGAATCTGTTGTCAGTTGTTCCAACGTATTTTCAGGGACACCGGTATATGAAATTGAAATACGCGCTTCTGAAATCGGATAAGAGTTTACTGATGAAGTCACATTGATCTGCAGCGTTCCCTTATCTATCCCCTCATTCTGCATTGCAGCTTTATACATCTTGTTATTCTCTGTCTCCCGCATATATTCTCCTGTATCAGATTTATTCTCTCTAAATATATATGCAGAATTTCCCATTTAGAACAACTTCATAATATCGTTATACATTACAACTACCATCAAAATCATAAGCAGAGCAAATCCTGCGAAATGTACCATTCCTTCTTTTTCCGGCGGAACACGCTTTTTGCGGATTGCTTCTATGATGAGAAAGACAAGCCTTCCTCCATCCAGCGCAGGAAGCGGAAGCAAGTTCAATATTCCGAGATTGGTCGTAAGTAAAACTCCGAAATTCATCATACTCAGCATCACTACTCCGAATCCTGCCGGAGCTGCTTCCTGATACATATTATCTACTGCACTTACAATTCCGACCGGTCCGGAAAGATCTTTTAATCCCGCCTGACCTGTCACGAGCATACGCAGACTGTCTACTGTATAATTCATCCAATATTTCACTTTATAAACACTGTATTCAATCGATTTAAAAATTCCAGGTTTCACGATATCCCCGCTTGTTACACCAAGAAGCGGGACAGCGTCGCCTTCCAACTGTCGTGGTTCCAGTTTCGCGGTATATTTCTTTCCATCGCGTTCGTATTCTACTTTAAAAGGCGCCTCATCGGCATGTGTCAGCGTATACAGACTGACATCATCCCATATATGCACGTTTCGTCCGTTGATCTCTGTAATAACATCTCCGGCACGAAGTCCTTCTTCCTGTGCGGAATAACCATCCAGTACCCCTGTTATTTCCGGGCTTCTATAACCGGTTATCATAATCAGTATAAAACAAAAAATACATGCAAGAATAAGATTGAAGATTGGTCCTGCCGCAATGACTGACATTCTCGCCCACACGGACTTACTGTTAAAACTTCCCTCGGACAGATCGTCGGCATCATCTTCTCCCATCATACACGCCCCGCCGAAAGGAAGCAGTTTCAGCGAAAATTTCGTCTCTCCGATCTGCTTTCCGAATAATGTAGGTCCAAGACCCAAGGAAAATTCATCTACCCGAATTCCATTTTTCTTCGCAAGAAGAAAATGTCCTAATTCATGAAAGATGATAATAAAACTAAATAATAAGACTGCAATAATGATTCCCATTCGCTACCACCTGTTTTTTATAAATTCATATGTTTCCTGCTCGATCTTTAGTATCTCTTCCACTGTCGGATCTGCAATATTTTTATGGTTTTCCATACAAGCCGAAATAATCTCCGGGATCTCAAGATACGCGATCTTTCTATCAAGAAACATTGCAACGGCCCGCTCGTTCGCAGCATTAAATACAGTCGGAAGCGAACCGCCTTTTCTTCCTGCCTCATACGCCAGCTTCAATCCGTAGAACGTCTCCATATCCGGCTTTTCAAACGTAATCTGTGAAAGCGCAGAAAAATCAAGACGATCACCCGGAAGATATCTTCTCTCCGGATAGTAAAGCGCATACTGGATCGGCAGCTTCATATCCGGCGTTCCAAGCTGTGCGATCACTGCGCCGTCCTCATATTCCACCATCGAATGAATAATACTTTGAGGCTGTACGACAACTTGAATCTGATCGACAGAAACATCAAACAGCCATTTTGCTTCGATCACTTCAAGACCTTTATTCACCATTGTAGAAGAATCAATCGTAATCTTTCTTCCCATCTCCCAGTTTGGATGTTTTAATGCATCCTCAACTTGTATATTGACAAGATCTTCTCTTTTTTTCCCGCGGAAAGGTCCGCCTGAAGCAGTCAATAATATTTTATGAAGCGCTTTCTGCTGCCCGCCCTGAAGGGACTGAAAGATTGCGCTGTGTTCACTGTCAACCGGAAGGATCGATACTCCATATTGTTCCGCCAACGGCATAATAATATGCCCTGCCGTCACAAGTGTTTCTTTGTTTGCCAACGCGATGTCTTTCCCTGTTTTGATCGCCTCGATCGTAGGCAAAATTCCAATCATGCCAACGATCGCTGTCACAACGATCTGCGACTCTTTCTGTGATGCAGCGGCAAGCAGTCCATCCATTCCTGTTAAGATCTCCACATCCAAATCTGCTGTCCTGATCTTCAGCTCCGCCGCTTTTTGTTCATTCCACACCGCCGCAAGCGATGGCCTGAATTCCCGGATCTGCTTTTCAAGAAGTTCAATATTGTTTCCTGCTGCAAGCGCTGTTACTTCAATATCTTTATTTGTTCTTACAATCTCAAGCGTCTGAGTCCCGATTGAACCCGTAGAACCTAAGACAGCAATTTTTTTCATATATCCGTACCTCTTTTCTGTATCTGTCCTGTATCATGTCACATCGAGTTGTGTTTCTATGTCTTCCTATATCTTACAATAAAACTGCAAGATAATATATGATCGGCGCAGTAAAAATGACACTGTCAAAACGATCCAGAATGCCGCCGTGTCCCGGGATCAGTTTTCCGTAATCTTTAATATTATGATAACGTTTGATCGCCGAGGCAGCCAGATCTCCGATCTGAGAGATCGCGCCTCCTACCGCTCC
>CAJLUP010000158.1 GCA_905209865.1 uncultured Lachnospiraceae bacterium | reverse complement strand
TCATGGATCTTCTTCCCCTCGATCTCACGGGTTTCATACGCATAATCTACAATTTTTCCATTACGGATAAACACACAGGACGGATTGTCAAACTCCACAAGGTACGCATCACCGCTGTGAAAGATCTGCAAGACAGAAAATGTCGCATATGCCACCTTTCTCACCTGACAGATCGGAAGTGTTTTCGCAATCGTTTCCACACAGGATTCCAGAGCCGCCCCTTCATAGAGCATTGTTCCGAGAATTTTGGATGTCAGTGTCGCTAAAATATTCGCCTTCACACCACTTCCCATCCCATCTGCAAGGATCAGGATGTCGGAGTCATCGGTCTTTAGCACTTCCACCTTATCTCCGCACAGCTCTTCATGATGCTTATTCAGACTTTTCCAAGCCACATCAATACTTACACTCATTCTTTTTCGCCCTCTTAATCTTCTTCATTCAAGATCGAATCTCTTAATTTCGTCAATGTAACTTTCGTCTCAGCCGTCGTCTCTCCCAGAAGTCCCGCGATCTCCTGCGCAACCATCATCTGCTTTTCGATCACCTTCTGCGCCATCTCCACAGTTCCGACTTTCAGCTTATAATGCTGTTCCCGCACTTTTTCTTCCCTTGTCACATCCTGATATGTCACCAGAACAGCGTCCAGATTGTCGATATATACGATCGTCTCCTCAACTGTCAGCCTGTCGTTATCGATCTTAATTTTTTTATGCATCACAGATTGTTTCGTATTCAGCACTTCTTCGATGTCCTGGGTCTCAATAAATTCAAAAATATACCGTTGTACCGCTTCCTCCCGTCCGACTCCGAGAAGATCCTGCCCTTTCCTGTTGCAGTCTAATATCTTCATATCGCTTCCAATGACAAAGATCATATTCGGCGTCACATCCATCACAACATTGGACATCGATTCTGCCTGCGTCAGTGCATAGGGCATGCACATCGACAGTTCGGCTTTCCCCTGAAAGACCGCAACCGCTTTTTCTCTGCATGTAGAATACCCGCATGCCCCGCAGTTCAATTCGTCTTCCGCAGAATATTTTCCTGTAGATTTTAAGATATGCCGGATCTGTTCTTCCGACGGCATCTCATCAGAAAGACTGTGATCTCCGAACTCTTTGTGCAATTCTTCCTCCGTCATATCAGGAAGATCTCTCGCTGCTTTATAGGAAACGCCGTTTTCTATTTTTACTTTTGTCTTTACATAAGATGTGTTCCAATGTGCAGACGCAGGACCTTTCGCGCATCCGCCTTCACAGACGTTCGCCTCGATAAAACAATGATCCAGCTCTCCTTTTCCGAGACATTCCAACATCTCCATACAGTTTTCCAGTCCGTCCACAAATACTTTATGATATCCGTCCGCATCTTCTTCTGTGATCACAGACTGAATCACCCCTCCGCTGACAGGATAGAGCCTGTTAATCTTAGGATCCGGATTCCCCATCGGTTTCTCTTCGCACTGACGAAGATTGATCCCGGCTTCCGAGAACCAGTCTGCCAGCTCTTCAAACGTCAGGATCGCATCGATCGCTCCGAACACTCTCTCATCTCCGATCGCCTCCTGCTTCTTCGCAATACACGGTCCTAAAAATACAACCTTCACATCCGATCCATATATCTTCTTAATATATCTGCCGTGGGCTACCATCGGCGATACGACAGGCGCCATATACTTCGCGCAGTCGGGATAATATTTTTCAATCAGATCATTCACACTCGGGCAGCATGTCGTAATGATATTGGACATCTGATTTTCCCGCACAAGTTTCTTATATTCATTTGTCACAAGAGCCGCCCCTTCCGCAGTTTCTCTCACCTCATAAAATCCGAGTTTCAAAAGTGCGTCCACGACCTGCCCCGGCTGATCAAAATCAAGAACTCCGGCATACGACGGAGCGATCGATATGATTGTTTTGAATCCCTGTGCCAAATATCCTTTCACCCTGTCCAGATCACTTGCAAATGTTTTCGCATTCTGCGGACAAACTTCCAGACAACGCCCACAGTTGATACAATGATCGACCATAATGCGCGCCTGTTCGTCTTTGACACTGATCGCTTTTACCGCACAGTTTCGTACGCATTTATAACAATGACGGCATTTTGCATCTTTAAAATCAATGACTTTCATTCCTCATACCTCCTGTAGGATGTCCGCTTTTTTACAAAAACGGCTCCATAAATGTAAACGCCAAAAGCATCAGTCCGTTAAACAGATTATAACCGATATAAATGACCGCTGACGGTGTCGTAAGCGCGTTGAGATAATAACTTCCGGGCGCCGCGTTTTCTTTCAGCCAACCGATCCACTCTTTTCTTCTCATGATCAGAAGGATAATGCCAACCACAAAACCAATACCTAAAAATGCAGTAAACGCAATTCCTTCCACATGATCTGGAAGCAGTTCAAACAGCCCGCCGATCACATCTCCGAGGATAAAATTATTCGCAATATGAAGGACAATCGACCATTTTATCGAATATTCGATCGCCACATATCCTAAAAGAAGTCCCATGAGTATTCCAAATACGATCTGAAGCGGATTCATATGCATAATGCCGAACAAAACTGCCGAAACGATAACCGCAAAACCTTTTCCATATTTTTCGAACCGTCTCATAAGAAAGCCTCTGAAAACAAGCTCTTCCACAACCGGTCCGACGAATCCGGCATAGATCATTATCATAATTCCCATATCCCCGCCGACCGAAGCAAGCTCCGCCAACGTATCCAAAGAAACTCCCAACTGATCCAAGAACAATTCCGCTGCACCTATAGTCAATGAAAAAATCATCTGCGCCATGATTATATAAATACAAAATCTTGAAAACGC
This sequence comes from uncultured Lachnospiraceae bacterium, assembly GCA_905209865.1. Taxonomy (GTDB): domain Bacteria; phylum Bacillota; class Clostridia; order Lachnospirales; family Lachnospiraceae; genus Mediterraneibacter. The sequence continues at coordinate 487 of CAJLUP010000158.1, read as the reverse complement.
GCCTGCCGTCATCTTCCGTTCCGTTTTTTGGAAAAGATTAATCTTTTCCGCATTTGAACCGTCAATCTTAAAAAGACAGAAAACTCCGATCAAAACTCCCGCTATCATCCCTGCGGAAGCCGCTGTTCCGGTTACCTCCGAAAGGAGCGACTCCGCAGAACCTCCTGTCTTCGTCAGCGCCCCGACCATGGCAGAAACCAGCTCTGTCACAACCGTCATGATCAGACTGTACCAGATCAGATTTCTTGTTGCAAACGCCGTATCTTTCCGGAACAAATGCCAATCCCATCCCATATACAATTCCCCTTTCCTGATAAATCAACAGACAGAGGCACATCTTTCACAGCCTGTTTTCGGTTTTATCTTTGTCCCCTGTCTGTCCTCTTTTGAATAAAACAGCTTTTATAATTATAACACAGGAAAGTCTAAAAGACTTTCCTGTGTTATAAAATATCTGTCATATAGTAACAGTTCCGCCCATAACAAC
>CAJLUP010000157.1 GCA_905209865.1 uncultured Lachnospiraceae bacterium | reverse complement strand
AGATTGGAGCGGATGATGTATTTGGCAGATGAACGGGAAGTTGCCGGAAAATATGTGAGGGGAAAAGAAATTGATATTTCCTGATCATCAAAAATAAAAAAGGAACAGTCCGCAGAACTGAATTGCTCAGAACTTGCGGACTGTTTTTGGCAATGGAGATGAGCCAAAGTCCGGGTTTTCCAAAGACCTTGGCGATCTCTTACCATCCCGGAATGAGCCTTTGGCGCTTCCGGTGATTGAAAACATTTTGTTATCTGTCAGAGGATTATTTTTCACGGATTGCGGCAATCGTCTCAACTTCGCATAAAACACCTTTTGGAAGGTCTTTTACAGCAACACAGGAGCGAGCCGGTTTTCCTGTGAAATATTTTGCATACACTTCATTGAATGCGGCAAAATCAGACATGTTTGCAAGGAAACAGGTTGTTTTTACAACATCTGTAAAAGAAGCGTTCTGACTCTCGAGAAGTCCCTGAATATTTTTCATAACTTGTTCAGTCTGTTCTTCGATCGTTGTTCCGATTACTTCGCCTGTTTCCGGTGAAAGCGGGATCTGTCCGGAAAAAAATGCCATTCCGTTTACGATGATTCCCTGTGAATATGGACCGATTGCAGCCGGAGCTTTTTTAGTTTCTACATATTTTAACATCGTACATACCTCCTGAAAACATGTTTTTAACGTTCTTATCATACATCAAAAAGTTTGTCTTGTATAGACTTTTCCGTAATCTGAAAGCTCCTTTTCAAGGGGAAAGGGAGGGTGGCGATTCTTGCATTTCCCTATGTTTAATGATATTCTATATAGAAGATGAAAGTCAGTTTGCGTGGAGTACAGGACAATGAAAACAGCGGGTAGACGGCTGTAGTTACAGTGAGAAGAACATGTCTTTCGGAAATTCCGCAAGAGCAGAGACCGGGGTCGACAAGGAGAGAAAAAGAGAGGAAAAAAGGATGGGCATAAGAGAAGGAAAAAAAGAGAATTCAGAGTTGTTCAAGTGGGATGGAAAGCCGACGCTTGGGCAGATACTTCCGCTTGCAGCACAGCATGTACTTGCGGCAGTGGTTGGATGCGTAACACCGGCAATTTTAGTTGCGAATGCAGCGAATAACGCAGGCGGAAACGTGGATATGGGACTTTTGATCCAAATGTCTCTTGTCTTTGCTGCGCTGTCCACTTTGCTGCAGCTGTATGGAAATAAGGTGAGAATGGGTTCGGGACTTCCGGTTATTATCGGTGTCAGTTTCGCGTATGTGCCGACGATGACAGCGATCGCAGCACAGGCGAAAAGCATTGATACGATTTTGGGCGCTATGCTCATAGGCGGTGTTGTGGCTATTATTGTCGGACTGACGATCAAGCAGATCAGAAAAGTGTTTCCGCCACTGGTAATCGGTACGGTTATTTTTGCGATCGGATTATCGTTATATAAAACAGCGATTAATTATATGGCAGGAAATCCGGCTAATACATATGAAGTGATTGTAGAACAGCAGGGAAAGACGTCGGCGCTTGTATTCGGTTCATGGCAGAACTGGCTGGTTTCTTTCGTGACGCTTGCGATTGTTGTTGCGTTAAACCATTACGGAAAAGGTCTTTTTAAACTGGCGTCAATATTGATCGGACTTTTATGCGGATATGTGCTTGCTCTTTGTTTTGGAATGGTGGATTTTTCAGTTCTTTCAAACGCAGGATGGTTTCAGATTCCGAAGCCGTTGGAGTTTGGAATGCGGTTTGAAATATCGGCGATCATACCTTTGGCAATTCTGTTTTTAGTCAATTCGATTCAGGCTATGGGAGATTTTTCTGCGACGACAAGCGGAGGTATGGATCGCCTTCCGACGGACAAAGAATTAAATGGCGGTATTATCGGATATGGAGTAGGAAATATTGTAAGCGCCTTTTTTGGCTGTCCGCCAACGGCGACGTTTAGTCAAAATGTCGGAATTGTAGGAACAACGAAAGTTGTTTCCAGAAGAGTCTTTGCAGCATCGGCGGGGATCCTTTTAGTAGCAGGTCTGATTCCGAAGTTTTCCGCGCTGCTTCGAACAATCCCGCAGTGCGTACTTGGAGGAGCGGTAGTTTCCGTATTTGCATCGATAGCAATGACAGGGATCAGGCTGCTTGTGACGGAGAAACTGACCGCGCGCAATGCGACAGTGGCAGGACTTTCGATTGCCATCGGAATGGGAGTTTCCTTAAGCAGCGGATGTTTGGATCCGATGATGCAGAGCATCCACAGCGCGCTGAATATGAGTATGAATCTGGAAAACTTTCAGGCGATCATAAACAATACGTTTGCATCTTCTCCGGTTGTTTTGGCAACAATCTTTGCCGTGATCTTAAATCTGATCCTTCCGAAGGAGAAAAATCAGGAGAAGGAAGCTGCAAAGTAAGACGGGAAGCAGAAAGAGCAGTATAGATTAAAAAACAAATTCTGTTGAAAAAGAACAAATTATTTTTGATAGAAAGAATAAATTACAAGAAAGAAGGGGATTGATGATGAAACGGTTATTCAAAGGCGGAACGGTTGTCAGCGGGGAAGGTTTGAAAAAGATCGATCTTTTTGTGAAAGGAGAGAAAATTCTTGCGGCAGGGAAAAATCTTGCATTTCAGGATGCAGAGGTTATTGATGTGAGAGGAAAGCTCCTTTTCCCTGGATTTATAGATGCCCATACGCATATGGCGGCAGAGTTCCATAATATTGCGGCAGCAGATCAGTTTGAAACCGGAACAAAAGCTGCGTTGGCAGGGGGAACGACATGTATCATCGATTTTGCAGAGCAGCACAAAGGAGAAAGCCTGAAAAAGGCGCTTGCCGACAGCCGTCAAAAAGCAGACGGACAGGCTTCCTGTGATTATGCGTTTCATCTGGCTTTGAGCGACTGGAATGAGGAGATCGAGAAAGAACTTGAAGAAATCGTGAAAAAAGAAACCTGTTCCTTTAAATTATATACGGCATACGACAGGATGCTGGACGATGAACAGGTCTACGAAATTCTTTCCAAAGTGAAAACGTTAGGCGGTATTGCGGCAATTCATTGTGAAAATCACGGGATCATACAGGCGCGTTTAAAAGAACTGGAGAAAACAAAAGGCAGAACAGACCTTGCGGATTATCCGTGGACACATCCGAAGGAAGCGGAGGCTGAGGCGGTCGGAAGGATCTTGAAGATCGCAAAATGTGTAGATACTCCGGTGATCATCGCACATTTGAGTACGGCGGCAGCATACAGAGAGATTTTAAAGGCAAGAGAAAATGGTCAGACAGTCTATGTTGAAACATGCCCGCAGTATCTTTTATTAAATGAAGATAAGTATTCGCTTCCGGCGGAAGAAGCA
>CAJLUP010000156.1 GCA_905209865.1 uncultured Lachnospiraceae bacterium | reverse complement strand
AATACGAGCTTGTCTACCATTCTCTGCGCGATAATGTGATCGCAACGATACATGGAGAAATCAAGGCAGCATACAGACACCGCAGGCAGATCAACAAAATGCTGTCGCAGATCCGTTTTTCAGACAGTATTTATCAGATTGATATTTCTCCTGCGAAAAATGAAAACGGACAGTTTTACGAGATGTTAATGGCAGAAGAATTGGACAGTAAAGTGACGGATCACGGTGGATTTGAAGGTCAGATGAGCCTGATGGAAGATGAGTTTTTCCGAAAATATGAACAGAAGATCCAGCTTCTTACAGAGAAGTTTATGCCGTCAAGAGATGAAGACGGGGCGGGGCGCGAAAGGCACAGAAATGAGATGGAACGCTTTGCAGATTACAGGAATTATTTGGATTTTAACATGTACGAGCAGTCTGTTGATGAAAATGGATTCGAGAAGAAGAATTATGTAGACGATATGGCGGGAGTTGATTCCGGTGGAGAGGGACAGAACCCGAAATATGTAGCGCTTCTTGCCGGATTTGCAATGCTGTATATGCAGCAGAGCAATCGGGATTCTAAGATCAGGCTTGTTCTCCTTGATGAGGCATTTTCCAAAATGGATAAAGAACGAAGTGAGGTCTGTCTGAAATATGCAAGAGAGCTGGAACTTCAACTGATCGTATGTGTACCGGATGAAAGGCTTCAGTCTCTGATTCGAAATGTAGACAGCGTATACGGATTCCGCAGATTCAGAAATCAGGTTACGATGATGCATATAGATAAAGGCAATTATCTCGATATGATCGCAGGAAAAAATGGATCAGAAGAAATGTAGAAAGCGGTTTTAAATGACGGGATAAGGATCGGGAGATTATGGAAAGAAGACAAGACAATGCAGAATTGCCTGTAAACGGAAATCAGTTGGCGAGATGGATCATTAAAAAGGCGGCAGAAAGTGAAGCTTATCGTGCGGGAATGCTGACAGGTATGAAACATCCGAAACCGGACAGAGAAATGATCAAAGCGTCAGGAGGATTGCCGGAACTGATCAGACAGGCAGATGAGTTGGAACAAAACGGATATATTCAGACGGAAAAAAGCAATTTGGGCGCGGATATGAAAAAAATCCGGTATTCCCTCGATATCGTTCCGAAGCTCTGTGAAGAAGAGGGGATTGAAGATCCTCGAAAACAACAGCTTCGATATATTGAACAAATGAAACGATTGCGCGTTGATGTGAAGGACAGCTTTTTGGAAGAGTATTACGATGAAATTATAAAAAGGCTGGAAAAGGGAAAGGTCGTAAAGTCTCCTGATCTGGAAGATCTTGATTTTTTTCGCTGTTTGAATGCGATTGTGAATTTGAAAGAACCTTTATGGATGCGTGTGTTCAGCGCTGCGGTGCTTAATGATTCTAAGCGCTTTAAAAAAGATTATGAGAAAAAAGTAACAGGTGTATTGACCAGATCGCCTTTGTACGAAGAGGGAATGTCTGATGATGAAATATTAAGCATTCATGGAATCCTTAGTTATACGCAGGTGATGGAGTGGAAAGGCCCTCTTTTATATAAATTGCAGTTAAAGAGTAAACAAGAACACAGTGAAAATCAGGAAAGAAAAAAAGAAGCGGAAAATCAAGAACGATCTGAGACAGCACCGGAAGTGAAAGAGGGGGAAATGGCAGCACAGGAAACGAAAGTGCAGAGAATGTCAGAAGCAGAGAAGAGTTCGGAAAGACAAAGACCACAAGAAACAGATCAGAAAGCAGAAGCAGAGTGCGCGCCTGAAAGGGATCTTGTAATAGACACAGCTCAAAATCAATATGGGACGGTTATTAATTCTCAGACATTGGAACGAGCTCTTCCGATTTTGATGAATGGTGTCCGGCAGATTATTACGATTGAAAATAAAGCGAATTATGAAGAAATGAAATATAGAGATGATACGCTTTATCTGTTCTGTCATGGTTTTTATTCTCCGAAAGAACGGGTTTTCTTGAAAAGGTTAACGGAAGTGGCAGAAGAAGGGATACAATATTTTCATTGGGGAGATATGGATCTGGGTGGAATCCGCATTTTTCAGTTTAATAAGAAAAATATTTTCCCGAAATTGCAGCCGTATAAAATGGATCGGAAAACATTTTTGGAAGCAGTCGAAAAAGGAGCGGGCATCCCGTTGGAAGAAAAGAAAAGAGAAAAACTGGAAAAGCTTGATGCGGGAGAGCTGGAAGATCTTAAAGACTGTATTTTGGAAAAAGGAATGGAGATTGAGCAGGAGATCTTACTGGCAGGAAATTTTATAGATGAAATATAATGAAAACTACAAAAGAAAGTAAGTTTTCGAAAAGGAAATAAGATATGCAGGCGGGAACTGACGTTTTGGGAAAGAGTTTGGAAAAAAGAAGACGACAGGTTTTGCGAAAAAGCTTGACATGCGCGGGAACAAGGATTATACTATTACAGCATGACTAAAGGAGAAACAGTATACGCCATAGCCCCGGAGTGTGCTGATTTCACATATACAAGTAAATGTTATCTGATGATTTTATAGGAGGAACACCCATGAAAACTTATATGGCTAACCCTGACAAGATTGAAAGAAAATGGTATGTGGTTGACGCTGAGGGATGTACACTCGGACGTCTCGCATCTGAGGTTGCTAAAGTGCTCAGAGGAAAAAACAAACCGGAGTACACACCGCACATTGATACAGGAGATTATGTGATCGTTGTCAATGCAGCGAAAGTAAAAGTAACAGGAAAGAAACTTCAGCAGAAGATCTACTACAATCACTCTGATTATGTAGGCGGAATGAAAGAGACTACACTTGCAGAGATGATGGCTAAGAAACCTGAGAAAGTGATCGAGCTGGCTGTTAAAGGAATGCTTCCGAAAGGACCTATGGGAAGAGACATGATCAAGAAGCTTCATGTTTATGCCGGAGCAGAACATGCAAATCAGGCTCAGAAGCCGGAAGTTCTGACATTTTAGGTAGAGGTTGAAAGGAGGATATAACAGTGGCTAACGCAAAATATTACGGAACAGGAAGAAGAAAAAAATCAATCGCAAGAGTATATCTTGTACCGGGAACAGGTAAAATCACGATCAACAAAAGAGATATCGACGAGTATCTTGGTCTTGAAACATTGAAAGTTGTTGTTCGCCAGCCGCTCGTGGCAACAGGAACAGCAGACAAATTTGATGTGATCGTTAATGTATGCGGTGGTGGTTACACAGGACAGGCAGGAGCGATCCGTCACGGAATCGCAAGAGCACTCCTTGAGGCTGACGCTGATTACAGACCGGTGCTTAAGAGCGCAGGTTACTTAACTCGTGATCCGAGAATGAAAGAGCGTAAGAA
>CAJLUP010000155.1 GCA_905209865.1 uncultured Lachnospiraceae bacterium | reverse complement strand
ACGCTCAGTTCGCAGGATCTTCTTCCGTACCGGCTCACGTAGAGATGATGGGTCTGATCGGAGCAGGTAACAACCCGATGGTTGGTATGACTGTTGCAGTTGCGGTTTCTATCGAGGAAGCAGCGAAAGAAGGCAAATTCTAATCACCGGTCATTATTTTAAATGTGAATAGAAAAAATTAGTGGAGAAGAGAAATCTTCTCCACTTTTTACTGTTGTAAATGGATCATTTAAGTTCGGTTCGACGGATAACCGCAAAAGACGCAGTTCCTAAAATGCTAATAACTATCAATAAAGTAAAAGCAGGATAGAAATGATTGATTGTTCCATCTGTCATAAATCCGACTGCTTTCATGAAAAAGTCTAAAATGCTTTTTACCAGTTCAGCAGAAAACACATATCTGAATAATGCAATGACAAGTAATATGCATCCGATTAAAAGGACACCAAAATAGACTGATACGGTTTTGCCAACTTTATTGATTATAAGTATCGTTAAATACAGCAGACAGCAAAATACTACATAAACAAGGAACAGCCAGATCCAGTTCATAACTGCATTGCCGTATCCGTAGATTCCGCTGTAGAGAGAAGTGTAAGAGTGATTAAAATAGTGAAGAAGATTTCCTACTATCGTATCTACGAACGCCATGATCCCGGACATAAAACCAAATAAAGAAAGAACGGCAATGAAAATGTATTTGCGTGTAAAACCATTTTGTATTAATGTCTTAAAATCTTCTTTAAATCCTAATACTCCTAAAATGCTTACAAAAAATAAGGTATTGATTTCCAAACAATTTGTTCCGACATTTTCAAAACTTCCTACAACAATGCCGATGATCAGAGTGATAAGTCCGACGATCGCATATTGTATCGCATAGAAGATCCAAATATATTTAAACGAAGTTACACATTCGTATTGAATGACAGATTTTAATTTATTCATATTATTTACCGCCTTTCTCTGTTAATTTTACGAACAGTTTTTGCAAATTCACAGATGAAAAATGAAGGCTGCTGTTTTGTGGAAAGGATGTTTTTTCATCTAACACATAGGCAATTTTCATACCACCTAATTCGTCATAGCCGATTACATTTTTACCTGAGCAATAGCGATCAACTTCTTGAGCAATTCCTGAGACACTGTACCCTGTTTCTAAAAGATTTTCGACAGTATCCTGCAATATGATTTGACCATGGTCGATTAAGACAACTTCTTCAATAATATTTGCCACTTCTTCGATCAGGTGCGTAGCGACAATGATTGTTCGTTCGTTATTTTCATAGTCTTGTAAAAGCAGATCATAAAATAGTTCTCTGTGATTTGCATCCAATCCTAAAACTGGTTCGTCAAAAATCACATAAGGGACGTTTAATGACAGAGCTGCCGTTAATTTAAAAATTGATTGATAACCTTTAGATAATGATCTGAATTTTTTGTTGATGTCAAGTTCAAACTTTTCGGCAATAGTCAAGGCTTTATTTAAATCAAAACAATCATAAAACCGATCGATCCATTTGAAATGTTCTTTTATTTTTAAGTCTTTATCATATAAATCAGCTTCGCTCATGCAAAAGATTTTCTCATGTACCTGCATATTTTCTTTTGCAGGAATGTCATCGATAAGGATCGTCCCATGGTCAGCAAAAATCCGGTTTGCAATTATATTGATAAGAGTGGATTTACCGGCGCCGTTTCGTCCTAAAAGTCCGTAAATCTTTCCGAATTCAAAGGAAAAAGAAACATTGTCAAGAGCTGTTAAGTCGTTGTATTTCTTAGTGATATTTTTAATTTGAATTTCGTTCATGATCAAATCCCCTTTCTATTAATGAAATAACTTCCTCTTTTGTCATTTGCAGTTTAGATGCTTCCTGAATTAATGAGGCAACATATTGCTCATAAAACTGACTTTGTCGTTTTAATCTGATCTTGTTGACTGCCCCCTCTTTGACAAACATGCCCAACCCTCTTTTCTTGTATATAATTTCTTCGTCTACCAAAAGATTCATTCCTTTTAAAACAGTATGAGGATTGATGTTCAGCAAAGCAGATAATTCATTTGTTGACGGAATTTTTGTTTCTTCAGGGAAGACTCCTGTAAAAATAGAGTCTTCAAGTTGTTCGGCTATTTGAATAAAAATTGGCTTTTCTATATTAGGATTGATATTCAATGTATCACCACCTTATATGTTAGTTTGATAGTTGAGTAACTAACTAGCTTTCATGTATAGTATATGTGTAGTGGAATCTATTGTCAATATTTTTTGGAAAATAAAATGAAATATTTGTAATTACTATTTACAAACAGAAAACAAAATGATATCATAAAGATATCAAAAAGAAACGAATGGAGGGATAACGATGAAAGAGAAGATACTGAATAATAAGAAAAATGGAATGCTTGTTTTGATTTTGACAACATTGTTGTATTTATTGTCGATTGCGGTCTGTGTTGCAGGGGCGATGATCGGGAATCCGTTTTTACTCGGTATCAGTATTTTTTGGATGTGTGTAGGATGGTTTCCATATTGTGGACTGCGTGTATTGAAGCCGCAGGAAGCACTTGTTTTGACATTGTTCGGAAAATATACAGGTACATTGAAAGGAGAAGGGTTTTATGCGGTAAATCCGTTTTCTGCAAGTGTGAATCCGGCGGCGGATACACATTTGAATCAGAGCGGTGACGTTGATAACAGCGCAAGAAAATCATCTCTGTCAGGATTGCTTGCCGGTACTTCAGAAAAATCTAGTGCAGAGTCATCAGGAAAGAAAATTTCTTTAAAGATTATGACTTTGAATAATAGTCGTCAAAAGATCAACGATTGTCTCGGAAATCCTGTAGAAATCGGTATTGCGGTCATGTGGCGTGTTGTGGATACGTCAAAAGCGGTATTTAATGTAGATAATTATAAAGAATATCTTTCTCTTCAGTGTGATACGGCGCTTCGAAATATTGTGCGTATTTATCCTTATGATGTTTCCCCGAATGTAGACACAACCGGGGATGGAGTGGCAGATGAAGGCAGTCTTAGAGGATCCAGCGAGGTAGTAGCTGCAAGAATTCGTGATGAGATTCAAAAACGAGTCAGTGAAGCAGGTTTGGAAATTTTGGAAGCAAGGATCACATATCTTGCCTATGCGCCGGAGATCGCAGCAGTCATGCTTCAGAGACAGCAGGCATCAGCGATCATAGATGCGAGAAAAATGATCGTAGACGGAGCGGTCGGAATGGTGGAAATGGCGCTTGACCGGCTTAGTGAAAAGGAAGTCGTAGAACTGGATGAAGAAAGAAAAGCTGCAATGGTTTCTAATCTGCTTGTCGTTTTGTGCGGAAACAGAGACGCGCAGCCGATCGTAAATTCAGGAAGTTTGTATTAATCATGGCAGAGCAGAAAAAGAAACAG
>CAJLUP010000154.1 GCA_905209865.1 uncultured Lachnospiraceae bacterium | reverse complement strand
TCTGCGATCTTCTGTCCTTTCAAAACATGATCTCCTTTTTTTACGATCGGGTTGGCGGGCGCTCCGATATGTTGTGAAAGCGGGTACACTAATTCGCCTTTTGGCAGTAATGTACGGATTTCACTGTCTTTGGAAAAACGTTTTCCGTCATCCGGATGGATACCGCCTTTAAATGTCAGAAGTCCCATGATATTCTTCCTTTCTTTTCTGCAAAAACAGAATCTATGTATCATACTCTATTCCTGCATTATTCTCATATTACGTTATTTTACTAGAATGAGGTACAAAAATCCAGTCATTCAAACGACAAAATTATACAATTACACATTTCCACAAAATTTTTACTCTTTCTTAGCACAATAAAGAGAACGACACCCAATGTGAGCATCGTTCCCCTTCTTATCCATTATATAAACTTCAAAAGAAAATTACTCAGCATCTGCGCTATAATCAACAGATACAGCATCTTCCTCGTCGCGATCTGCTTCTAATGCTTTCATGCTCAAGCTGATCTTCTTTTCTTCTTCATTCAGATCAACAATCTTTGCTGTGATCTCCTGTCCTACTGAAAGAACGTCAGACGGTTTTTCAACATGCTCTCTTGAAATCTGAGATACGTGAAGAAGTGCGTCTACTCCAGGTGCAAGTTCTACGAATGCACCAAAATCTGTCATACGAGCAACTTTTCCTGTAATTACAGTACCAACTGCAAAATTCTCAGCAGCGTTCGCCCACGGATTTGTCTCCGGGAATTTCAAACTAAGAGCAACCTTTGTATCGTGGATATCTTTCACAAGAACAGTCAATGTATCTCCGACATGGAAATTCTTCTTCGGATTATCGATTCTTCCCCATGACATCTCAGAAATATGAAGAAGTCCGTCTACTCCGCCAAGATCAACAAACGCACCGAAATCTGTTACGTTTTTGATTACTCCTTCTACTCTGTCTCCAACTTTTAATCTTGCAAAAAGTTCTTTCTGTTTTTCTGCACGCTCAGCAACAAGAAGCTGTCTTCTGTCACCGATCACGCGGTTTCTTCTCGGATTGAACTCGCTGATTACAAATTCAATTTCCTGTCCTTCGTATTTTCCGAGATCTTTCTCATAAGAATCAGATACAAGACTTGCCGGGATAAATACTCTGACTTCATCAACTGTAGCGCAAATACCGCCTCCAAGGATCTGCGTAACTGTAGCTTTAAGAACTTCTTTGTTTTCAAATGCTTCGCGCAGTCTCTCGTTTCCTTTCTCGGCTGCAAGTCTCTTATATGTAAGAAGAACCTGACCCTCTCCGTCGTTTACTTTCAAAACTTTAACGGTCATCGTATCACCTACGGACACTACTTTTGTGAGATCGACTGACGGATCGTTGGAATATTCATTCTTTGTAATAATACCGTCTGCTTTGTAACCGATATTCAGGATGATCTCCTCCGGTTTCACGTCGATTACTGTTCCCTCAACTACTTCTCCATTGTGAATTGTTTTAAATGACTCGTCTAACATCTGTTCAAAAGATAATTCTGACATTATTTTGAACCTCCTCAATTATATTGTTGGGCGTGGATGCCCCTGCTGTAATACCTACTGTTTCCACTGACCCTAATTGATTCAAATCCAAATCGTCAAGTGTCTGTATATAGTACGTATTGTCACATGCTTTGCGGCAGATCTCAACTAATTTCTGAGTATTGGAACTATGTTTGTCTCCAATAACGATCATAGCATCCACCGACTCTGCAATGCTTTCAGCTTCAGTCTGACGCTCTTTTGTAGCATTACAGATTGTATTTAAAACACTTACATCATAACTCTTTTTTATTATAATTTCAACTAAATCTTTAAATTTATTGTAATTAAATGTCGTCTGAGAAACGACACATATCTTCTCATTTCGATCGACCGCAAGATGAGAAGCGTCTTCTGCGCTTTGTACTACGGATACACGATCTTTCGCCCACCCCTTTATCCCTTGAACTTCAGGGTGATCGGGGTTACCGATAATTACAATGTGAGCCCCCTCTGCGCTTTTTTCTGACACGATATTGTGAATTTTCTTCACAAACGGGCATGTTGCGTCTACGATCCGCAGCCCCTTTTGTTCGATCTTATCATAGATCCGCTTTTCTACACCATGGGATCGGATAATAATCGTACCCTCACCGACTTTGTCCAGTTCCTCTTCTGAGCGAAGTACGATAACGCCTTTATTCCGCATATCTTTGATCACTTCTTCATTATGAATGATCGGACCGTAAGTGTAGATCTTTCCACACGCCGAATCGACCTGTTCGTACACTGTATCAACCGCTCTTTTTACACCAAAACAAAAACCGGCAGTTTTCGCCTTTATCACTTTCATTCTCTGTCCCCTTCATCTTTCATGAAAAATCTGCCTATTTGCAATGACTGCATATCGTATTCACTACTTCCTCAATCGTCATGTCGGAACTGTCCACCAAAACAGCATCGTCTGCTTTTTTAAGCGGCGCAATCTCCCTGTTCATATCTCGCGCATCCCTCTCCTGAATATCCCGTGCGATCTCTTCAAAATCACAGTTCTCACCTTTCTCGGTAAGTTCATCATATCTGCGTTTTGCTCTTGTTTCCACACTGGCTGTCAAATAAATCTTTACATCTGCATTAGGAAGAATGTTCGTTCCGATGTCGCGTCCGTCCATGATCACATCTTTTTCTGCTGCGAGTGTCCGCTGCAGTTCCAAAAGTTTTTCACGCACTGCCGGAATAGCCGACGTTTTGGACGCCATATTTCCGACTTCTTCTGTACGAAGCATGTCTGTAATGTTTTCACCGTTTAAATAAACCTGCTGTACGCCATCTTCATACGCAATGCTTACATCTGCATCTTTACATGCCTTTGCCACAGCTTCTTTGTCTTCGGCTGAAATTCCTTTTTTTAAGAAATGAATTGCCAAGCCTCTGTACATAGCTCCTGTATCTACATATATATATCCTTTTTCTTTGGCAACCAGTTTTGCGATCGTACTTTTTCCCGCTCCTGCAGGACCGTCTACCGCCACATTATATCCCATTTTTCTCTTCCTTTCTTCTTGCCGTCTTTTCATCTTTGTTCTTTTTCGTCTTCTTTTTATTCATCTTTTTCCCCGGCATTTATCCCTGCAAGATATGCCGTAGACCATGCGATCTGAAGGTTATAACCTCCTGTAACAGCGTCAAGATCTAACACTTCTCCCGCAAAGAACAAGTTTTTTACTATCTTTGACTCCATTGTACCCGGGCAGATCTCTTTTACACTTACTCCGCCTTTTGTAATGATTGCTTCACTGTAGCTTCGCAGACCGGTAAGCGTCATTTGAAAATCTTTGATTAGATGCACAAACCGCATTCTTTCTTCCTTCGTAATCTCATTTACCTTTTTTTCTTCCTCAATTTCCGAAAG
>CAJLUP010000153.1 GCA_905209865.1 uncultured Lachnospiraceae bacterium | reverse complement strand
AGCTCCTAAAATCACAAGAACAAACTTATATACAACAGCCACCGTCATAAGAACAACTGTACTGTCCGATCCTCTGTTTCCGTCCTTGCTCATATAGTAAAGCTGCACAGGCTGCCCGCCTGTCGCGGAAGGAGTGATGCCGGAATAAAAAAATCCAATAAAAGAATACTGAACACATCTCCCCAGAGAGCAGCCTTCTGTTTTTACTCTGTTTGCCTTCATTGCCTGAAGCAAATACCAAATCATATATCCTTCTGCGCAGACAAAAAACAACGCAAGCGCGGCTGCCAAAAGAAGATGCCAAAACGACATTTTTGTAAGAGCATGCGCAATTTCGCCAAGGTTTTTCCCACTGAACAACGTATAAAACGTCAGAAACATCACAAGGAGGAAAACGGCAATTTCAAGAATTCTCTTTTTAACGCTCATATCCGTTCCTCCGTTCTGTTTCCACTTGTTTCCTAACAGAATGCATCTGTGAAAGAGCTATATAACTTCCCATTGCAGGAGCATATGCCGGCTGCGGAACCGGAAACAGAATTTTTCCTTCTCTTCGTCCTTCTCTTTCCTTTTGATCTGTCAGTTCTTTTAAGCTTCCTTCAAAAATAACCTTTTTCTTTTCATACTCAAAGAAATCTTTTGGAGTAACAAGTGAAAAATGTTTTCCCCACTTACAAACCCCTGCACGTTCCAATAGTTTTGCAGCATAAGATGAACATGTATAATGATTTTTCTGATAAAATGGTTTTCCGAAAAGCAAAAACGGAAGTCCTATAATCGTATAATGATAACGATATCTGTTACGCATCGCCTCATGAAGCTCTTCCTGAATAAATCTTTTTTGTGCTTCCGTACATTGAATCGAACAGATCATATAATCCGCTCCCGGAAATGCCCTTAAAATTTTTCTTTTTTCTTCTTTTTCAAATCCTGCAATCAGTGGAATTGACGGATGCCGTCTCCCGATACTGTACGCCTCCTCTAAATTTTCATCTAACCCGATTGCTACATGGATGTATTTCTGTTTAATCACTCTGCGGATAATTGAAGCGAAAATTCCCGGTGTATCCACAAATGCTATGTATATTTCTGCCATAATCCTCATCCTTTTTCATTGTAATATCGATTAAAAAAAGAAACTTCACCCTCTTTTCAATCTTTTTCTAAAGCAACCCATTCCTGCCATAACTAGACATTTACTGAAAACGATATACTTTCTTTGCAAGCCGATACCCGACGATCGTCAGGCTTCCCCCAATCTTTCCTGGTAAATAAGTGAAGCCGCTTAAAGTGCGGAAACGCAGACGATAATAGAGAGCTTCATTGTATTCTTTTACATGTTCCCACATATCTTTGCGTTTTTTATAAGACTCCTCTGTATTTATAAGAAGCAGATGAATGGATGAGATTGTAAGCATGATCGAAATATTTCTCACCATATATGCCTCCAGTTTCGGATGAATCTTTTTTACTTCTTCAAGATCAACACTTCGCGCCACAAGATCCGTTACACGTATCTGCTGATCAATTCTTTTCATAAGTACTTTTTCATTTACAGACTGATCGTCTCTTCCGAGATAATAATGATACAGATCAATATCCATGTAATAAATCGTCTTCGCATACGGCAGCGGTTTATATGAAAACAGATTATCTACATAAAACGTATGCTCAGGAAGCTTTACACCGGATACTCTAAGCACCTCTGTCCGAAACATAAGCGAATGCATGATTAAATACTGAGACGGATGAAATTTTCCAATCTCATCCCATGTACACTGCTTTTCCTTCGGAAAAACATTTCTATAATCCATCGATTTCTTAGTTCCTTCTTCGAGGTGATCATATACATAATTGCATACGATCAGATCCGGTTTCTCTGTGTCAAACATTTTCAGACTGGAAAGAAGCTT
This sequence comes from uncultured Lachnospiraceae bacterium, assembly GCA_905209865.1. GTDB lineage: Bacteria > Bacillota > Clostridia > Lachnospirales > Lachnospiraceae > Mediterraneibacter. The sequence goes on along the minus strand of CAJLUP010000153.1, from coordinate 1,528 downwards.
TTGATACGCATCTTTATCAAACCAATCGTCTGAATCCACAACTTTATAGTAGATTCCATTTGCCAATTCCAATCCCTTATTTACACCCGAACCATGTCCTCCGTTTTCTTTATGTACGACACGCACAAGATCTGGATATGCGGCGGCATATTCATCAGCAATCTCTGCTGTATGGTCGGAAGAACCGTCGTTGATCAAAATGATCTCAACATCCTGACCTCCGATCAAAAGCGAATCTACACATCTTCTCATATAATCTTCCGAGTTGTAGCACGGAACTGCAAACGTAATGTATTTCATAATTTTTCCTCCTCAAAGTATCCTCACATTTCCTGCATTTAAAGTACAAATCTTAATCAGCTTAAATATTACGCACTCCTTCTTAAGATAACATCGAGGTATTTCTTAAGATTTGGGAAAGATTTTTTAAACAATATGAAAATACCGAAGAAACTATCCCAAGTGGTACTACAATTAAAATAATAAATAAAATGATCAGCCACCCCACCACCTGTCCGATCAGTCTGCTTATAGATAATCTCATTGACCTTGCCTCCTCCGTCTCTGTCTCCTTTTATTTTAAAAAAGCCGAAATTTTTTTCCATATTGAAAAGCTTACATTTCAAGGTATATATCTTACACTTTCGTAAGACAGAGAAAAAACAATGAAAAATTTCTTAAATTCTTCTCCATGACTTGTATCAGTCTGGGAAAAGTTATAACATAAGAAAATAATTTTGCATTCAGCGATCAGGAAAAGGAGTTTTATTTATGAGTGAAAACCCTAGATTTGAAGATTATTTTGATGACGATTTTGAAGTTAAATACGAAGATGACTATGACGATAAGAGGAACGGTCATTCCGACCCGTACAATTATGATGAGGAAGATGACACAAATTATTTCGAGGAAGATTTCCTTGACGACGAGGATGACAGTGAGGATGATTTCGACGAAGAAAATGATGAAGAACATTATATTGATGATGAATACGTTGATTATGACCGCTCCAAAAAAAAGAGACGAAAAAGAAGTTCCAAAGTACCGCTTGCCGCACCAATTAGAAAAGGCGGCCGCATTCTTTCCCGCATTTCCGCTTCATTAGTCCGTAGTCTGACTGCGCTTTTGATCTTAGCGATTATGGGATTTGCCTCATGGACTTTTCTTCGTGCCAGCGCTCCTTACGGCGACATTGCAGAAGCGGTAAATACACAAACAATTTCCATGACCCTTGCCGCTTATTTATGTATCGCTGTAATCTTTCTCTTAAGCGAACTCATCGCACTTCTTTGGTCAATGACAAAAGTAAGAGTACGAGATCAATGGGGTGTTCATAAAGAAGACACCGGCAGAGGACTAAATTCATTTCTGTTTGTATTCCTCTCCTCATACGCCGCATTTTTATTCAATCGATTTCTTCCTGAAACACCGGAAATCCTCTACGGACTAAAGGGTGGACTTGAAGTATATGGTTCTATGCACAATGTGTTATTCGGCCTTTGCGCTGCCGGAATCATTTCTTGTCTGA
>CAJLUP010000152.1 GCA_905209865.1 uncultured Lachnospiraceae bacterium | reverse complement strand
CATCTGAGATCAAAGCCTTTATGGAACATCCGAAGTTTGATAAGGTTTTCAATGAAGCTGCGTTGGGAAATTATCTTTCTTTTCAATTTGTACCGACAAATGAAACATTCTTCAAAGGGGTATTTTGCCTTCAGCCCGGACATTATTTTGTTTATGAAAACGGGAAGATGGAGGTTTCAAGGTATTTTGAACCTCATTTTACAGGAAACTGTGAAAAATCATTTGACGAAGTAGTAGATGAAGTAGAAAAGGTTATGAAAGAATCAGTAGAGAAGCATAAGATCAGTGATGTGGAAGTTGCTTCTTATTTGTCGAGCGGAGTAGACTCCAGTTATCTGACTTACCTCGGACAGGTGGATCATACGTTTACGGTTGGCTTTGATGAAGGGAAATACAGTGAGATCCAGGATGCAAAAGAATTTGCGGAGAGTATTCATATGGAAAATGATTCGAAAGTGATCACACCGGAGGAATACTGGGACAATCTGTCGGATATTCAGTATTATATGGATGAACCGGTGGCGGATCCGGCGGCGATCGCTTTGTATTTTTTGAGCAAAGAAGCTGCGAAGAAAGTGAAGGTTGTGCTTTCGGGAGAAGGGTCTGACGAGCTTTTCGGAGGATACAATATTTATTGCGAACCGCTTGAGCATACTGCGTTTAATAAGATTCCGATGCCAATCCGACGGGTTATGGGAAAATTTGCGGAATATTGTCTGCCGCGGGGGATGAAAGGGCGAGGTTTCCTTATGCGTCATGGAAAAACGTTGGAGGAACGATATTTTGCGAATGCGACCAACATTTTTACAGAGCGTGAAGCGTCTAAGATTTTGAAAAGAGGATGCAAACCGGAGATCCAAAACGTGACGAAACCGTTGTATGACAGAGTGAAAGAAAAAGATGCGGTGACGAAAATGCAGTATGTAGACTTGCATCTTTGGCTTGTTCACGATATCCTTATGAAAGGGGATAAGATGGGAATGGCGAATTCATTGGAAGTCAGAGTGCCGTTCCTTGACCGGGAAGTTTTAGAACTGGCGGAAAGTCTTCCGCTTGAGTATAAAGTGCAGGCACCTCGTACGAAGGTGGCGCTTCGGGCTGCGGCGGAACGTAGTATCAGAAGCAAGACGGCGGAAAAGAAGAAACTTGGTTTCCCAATTCCAATCCGGGTATGGCTGAGAGAGGAAAAATATTATAATCGCGTGAGAGCAATGTTTGCCTCCTCAATGGCGAAAAAGTTTTTCAATACAGACATGCTTCTGAAGATGCTGGAAGATCACAGAGAAGGAAAGAATACGAATGAGAAAACGGATGACAGCCGTAAGATTTGGACAGTATATATTTTCCTTGTGTGGTATGATCGCTTTTTTGAACATGGAAAACCGGTGCATCCTTCCATGAATGTGGGAAAATAAGATTGATAATGGGTGTGATAATATGAGAAGCAGGACTGTGCGTCCGATTAATCGGCGCGAGCAGAACAGGAAAAGTTCAAAAAAATCGAAGAAAAGGAGTTTGGGAGATACGATGCCCATGCATCCGATCAGAGGCGATGTGTCAGGCAGATCGGCATCTTTTTCTGATACGGCGCCGATGCCTTCGGCAAGGATCAGAAAAGGGTATGAAGGATATCAAAGGACGATTGATCGAAGACGGGAAGTGATACGGTCAGCGCGTCCGGTTTCGGAACGTCCGGCATCCCGAAAGGGGACTTCGTCTCGTGCATCAGGGAAAAGAAGATATGAAAATCGGAATAGTCTAGCGGCATTGATTGCGAGAAGGCGAAGTGCGGCTGCAAAAGAGCAGTATTTTGATTACGATCTTCTTTTTGTCATTATCTTTTTGATGTGTTTTGGTCTTGTTATGCTTTACAGTGTCAGTTTTTATGAGGCAAAGGCAGATTTTGGAAATGACATGTACTATTTTTCAAAGCAGGCGCTGATTGCTGTGGGTGGCTTTGTCGGAATGTACGTAGTATCAAAGATTGATTATCATCTGTATGGGGCGTTTGCGTTTGAAATTTATATTTTATCGATGTTCCTGATGGGATTAGTTCAGACGCCTCTTGGAGTGACTGTAAAGGGCGCAAGACGGTGGATCGGTCTTCCGGGCAATATTTCTTTTCAGCCTGCAGAAGTTACGAAAATTGCAGTGATTTTATTTATTTCTTATGAATTGTGCCGCCTTGGGAAGCGGGCATATTCTCTGAAAGGGATTATGCAAGTACTTGCGTTTGGAGCGGTGGCGTCTGCAGGCGTTCTGTTTTTGACGGATAACCTTAGTACGGCGATCATTGTGGCTGGGATAACCTGTATTTTGATTTTTGTAAGTCATCCGAAGACGAAACCCTTTCTTACCGTTGTTGGAGTCGGGATCGTGATAGCTGCGGTTGGAATCGCTATTCTTTCAGTAACGGTGGCGAATAGTGATAACTTCCGTCTTCAGCGAGTGATTTCATGGCTGAATCCGGAAGCTACGGCAGATACAGGAAGCTTTCAGGTAATGCAGGGACTTTATGCGATTGGAAGTGGCGGACTGTTTGGAAAAGGGCTGGGAAACAGTACGCAGAAATTAGGCGTTATTCCAGAGGCGCAAAATGATATGATTCTGGTCGTTATCTGCGAGGAACTTGGTGTGTTTGGGGCGATTGTTATTTTAGTTCTTTTTGCGCTGTTGTTATACAGACTTATTTTTATTGCTAAGAATGCGCCGGATCTTTTCGGTTCCTTGATCGCAACAGGAATATTTGCTCATGTGGCGTTACAGGTGATACTGAATATTGCCGTTGTGACAGGGCTTCTTCCAACCACGGGAATTACGCTGCCTTTTATTAGTTACGGAGGAACGGCGATTATATTTTTATTGGCGGAAATGGGAATTGCACTTGGTATTTCACGGAAAATAAAATTAGAATAGAAAATAGGGATGAAAAAGCTTTCTTTCTGATGAAATGTGTGATATATTTTATGTGGTATTGAAAACTACATATAATAGAAGTGCAGAATATATTTTGCATTTCAGGAGGAATTGTTATGGATTATAAAATTGTCTTAGACAGTTGTGGAGAATTGACATATAAGATGAAAGAGAGCGGGATTTATCATACGGCAGTGTTAAGTATGCTTGTTGATGGTGATACGATCCTTGATGACACAACCTTTGACAGGGAAGATTTTCTGAAGAGAGTGGCGGTAAGCCCGGAATGTCCGAAGTCTTCCTGCCCTTCGCCGGATGCGTATATGGAACTTTATAACGGTGAAGAAAAAAGGGTTTATGCAGTGACTTTGTCTGCTGAATTGAGTGGTTCATATAACAGCGCACAGCTTGGAAAAGAGCTGTGGAAGGAAGAGAATGAAGGCGCAGAGAAGCAGATCTATGTATTTAATTCCCGATCGGCATCGGTTGGGGAAACGCTGATCGCACGAAAGATACAGGAGTGCGAAGAACGGGGTGAGTCTTTTGAAGAAGTGATCGAACATGTGGAAGC
>CAJLUP010000151.1 GCA_905209865.1 uncultured Lachnospiraceae bacterium | reverse complement strand
TCGAAACGATCGTCAGTTTCCCATCAAATTTATCGATGGTCGTTACTCCTTTCAGTTTGATAAACACTCCTTTTTTCAATTCTCCTAAGATTTCAGGAAGCTGTTCGTTTTTCGCAAACATCTTCACCGTAATCGTATCAGTGAAATCTGTCACAGAAAATATAATAATCGTTTTTTCGTTTCGGATCTCTCTTGTATCAAAGCTGATAATCTTACCGTGGATCGTAATCTCTCCCATCTCTGTAATTACCTGATCCAAAGCAATCGGTTCATCCTCAAAATTTCGTCCGTAGATAAGATTCGGATCATCTCCGATTTTAACCGGTCGATAAAAATCTTTCTTTCGGAATTCGTTCTTTTTAAATTCGCCTTTCTTGAATTCTCCTTTTGACATTTTTCCAGAGGTTTTGGAAGACGCACTGCCTTTCTTTTCCGTTGAAAGGGATACTCCTTCCGCCTTTTCTGAAGAATCCTCTTTCGAAGATTTTCCATTCTCTTCTTGTCCCAAAGGCGCTTCCCCCTGCTGTCTCGCCCGTCTCTCAAAAATGGCATTGATTTCCTGCTGAATCCTCTGCTCATCATATTCTCTGTTTTTCGTAACATCCGGCTCCCGATAAGCCACCCGGATCTTCGCCGGAATGTGAAATCTATTTTCGTAAATCTCCTTTAGCAAATCTACGATCTCTTCTTTTCGACCTTCTGAAACGATCGTATTAAGCAGCTCCAGACAGATCGTGTCTCCTTCCTCATACTGTATGTCTGCCTGTGCAAACATATTGGAAGCAAGCATACTTTTTTCTTTTAACTCAAGAATAATACTTTCCTTATATTCCTTCATAAGCGCTTCCGCAGTATACTGCCCAGAAAGAAGATAGTCCTCTACAATGCGCACTGTAACTGCCGTTTTCCCGAACAACTGCTCTTTAATACTTTGTTCCATCTGAAAGATCTGCTTCTTCTGAATAAGATGTCTGCTGAAAATATATACGTTAAGAAAATCACGCCGGGAATTCGTCGTGATTTTCTTAACTTCCACATCTGAAAACAACAGACGGACATCATCGTCTGCCTTCAGAGTAGGAAATACATGAAAAAATTTTTTATCTTCTCTTACTTGTTCCAAATTGACAGCTCCTATATCTTCACTTACATGAAACTTCCGTTTCCGATCTTCTTTCTTCTGTGCGGGTCTGTCCGCATCTCATCGTGTTTCATTAGATTATTCTTTCCAATTTAACAGTTCCTGCCGCAACGTCTCCAGCAGTTCTTCCTCTTTTACCTTTTTTATGATCTCGCCTTTTTTTATAAGAAGACCTTCCCCGATACCTCCTGCAATCCCGATATCAGCTTCTCTTGCCTCTCCCGGACCATTTACAACGCATCCCATAACCGCAACTTTAACATCCAAAGGAATATCCTGAACCATCTGTTCTACTTTATTTGCCAAACCGATCAGATCAATCTTCGTTCTTCCGCATGTCGGACAGGATACAACTTCGATTCCACCTTTTCGAAGACCAAGTGTCTTTAATATCAATTTTGCCGTTCGAATCTCTTCTGCCGGATCTCCGGTCAGAGAAACCCGGATCGTGTTTCCGATTCCTTCATTAAGAATAATGCCAAGTCCGACAGAAGATTTTATATTTCCGGAATAAACTGTTCCCGATTCTGTAATTCCCACATGAAGGGGATAAGGACACTCTTTTGCAATCAGCTCATGTGCTTTTACGCACATCAGCACATCAGAAGACTTAATACTTACAACAAGATTATCATATCCCATCTCTTCGATCATACGAACTTTATCAAGAGCGCTTTCTACAATGGCCTCTGCCGTCACTGCGCCGTACTTTTCTAAAAGATGTTTCTCCAACGAACCGCTGTTTACGCCGACACGAATCGGAATATTGTACGCCTTCGCCTTGTCTACAACTGCCCGAACTTTTTCCACGGAACCGATATTTCCCGGATTGATCCTGATCTTGTCCGCACCGTTTTCGATCGCTGCGATCGCTAATCTGTAGTCAAAATGAATATCTGCCACAAGCGGAATATGGATCTGTTTCTTAATCTCTTTTAATGCCAAAGCCGCTTCCATCGTCGGAACTGCACAGCGGATAATCTCGCATCCCGCCGCTTCAAGCCGCAATATTTGATCAACCGTCTCTTCGATATTTTCTGTCTTTGTATTCGTCATAGACTGGATCGCCACCGGATGATTTCCACCAATCGTCCGATTGCCGATCACAATCTCTTTCGTGTTCTCTCTGTACATGTCCTTCTCCTTTCCTATGCCGCCTTACTGTCTGTCCTGTCTTTCTATTATAACAGAAGAGTTCCGGGAACGGAACTCTTCTGAAACGGATTCGTTATTCTTTATTTAGGAATCTTCTTCCTGATCTTATTCATATAATCTTATGACTGCATCATGATTTCTCTTTACGCACAAACACAAGCTGATCTCCGTATTCACGCTCTGTCAATGTCAGAGTATCTTTTTCAATACTGTAATCATATGTTCCGGAGAGAATTCCTTCTGACTGGGGTTCCTCAGTATGGATCGTAAAAACTTTCGTCTTTGTATCCACTTCAGACTGTACGGTCTCAATCGACTTTTTTTCTTCGTCCGTCACCGTAACTTTTCCGTCACTTTCTATCTTGATAGTTTCTCCGCTGTCCTCGCTGATCCATGTTCCGACAAGTGGATTTCCCACAAAAAGTCTCGTCACAAAAAAGACTGCCACAAGGATAACAAGAATAGAAGAGATCGTAATGATCGTTCTCCAGATTGTGCTTCTTTTCTCTTCGTTATTTTCTAAAATCATAGATTATTTCGTTTCCCTTCTTTTTCAAATTCTCGTCTGACAATTTCCGCATCGGCAAAGAATTCCGGCATATGAAAACTTGGTACGCTTGACAGGATCGGAGAATAAGAAGCATAGTGTTCTATTTCTTTTGTCTCTGACATTTTGTAGAAATTACAGGTAAAATAGCTTCCTTCTCCCAAATTCAGCGGTCCGTAAATCTTCTCCAAAATCCGAACCGGAACTTTCAATTCTGCCGTCCAATCATTTTCGTGCACTTCAACATGACATTCAAATTCCGCGCGTTCCGCCTCTGTAAAATAAGACCTGTACATCCTTCTTGATCCATATTCTGCCCGCAGAACCCCATTTGCATTTATTGAAAAATTCAAGTAATTTTCTTCATTCATCCTTGCAGAAACCGGTTCAAACATCAAATAGACCTCCATTACACTGTCTCTGTAGATTGGATCATTGATGTTCGTATACGTCCGAAGCGGATGATTCTCCTCACAGACTAATTTTAAATAAAATGCATCATTCGGAACAAATCCAATATAACCATACATCGGCGGAAAGTTTTCAGTTCCCCATAATGCATTTTCCACATGAAACGGAGTTAATTCACTCAACTGATCTTTTCTTTCTATTATCGCGACCTCCAGTTTCATACGATACACCTCCTCGGCTTTGCAACAGATCAAAGCTGTTACTGATTAATTATGATTAAAAATTCAATCTTCCGAAATTCCTTGATTTTTCAAGGCTTACCGCCTATCA
>CAJLUP010000150.1 GCA_905209865.1 uncultured Lachnospiraceae bacterium | reverse complement strand
CGTCATGTTCTGCACCCACATTCCCGGTTTGCTCAGAAGATTTATCACCGGATTGTCACTGTTCCCCGCCAGTTTGATTATCTCATAAGAGACACCTGCGATCAGCGGAAGAAGCGCCAATCTAATGACAATACACATTGACTGCGACTCTGCCGTAATAAAGAAACAAAATACAACGCTTACAATCATTACGAAGAAAAGAAAACTTGTCCCGCACCGTTTGTGCTGCTTGGAACTTTTCCTTACATTCTCTACATTTAATTCCATTCCATGTTCGATACAATTAATACATTTATGCTCTGCGCCATGATACATAAACGTCCTTTTAATATCTTTTGTTTTTGAAATAAGAAAAATATAGATCAAGAAAATTGCAACACGGATCACACCTTCAAAAACAGTCACCACGAAGCGGGATGACGTAAAATGTTTCAAAAATCCACTTAACGTATACGGAAGGATCATAAATAAAGCCGCTGCCGCCAGCAGTGAAATAACGACTGTAATATTCATGATTATCTTCTCTTTCTTTTCTCTTTTTTCTGCCTCTTCTTTCGTCAAAAGTTCCCCGTCCTCTTCTTCCTCAAAAAAATCAGCCGAATACATCAACGTCTTCATCCCGAGAACGAGAGAATCCACAAAATTAAAAATTCCTCTGATAAACGGAATCTTCAAAGGAGTCTTCCACGGGATCACACTGTGGTACTCCCACACCTGAGCCTCTATCTCTCCATCCGGCTTTCTTACTGCCACAGAATACTTTCCGCCGTTTCTCATCATGATGCCTTCCAGCACTGCCTGTCCGCCAATATTTGATGACCGCATAATTCTCCTGTTTTCTCCTTTACTGTCTGTCAAAATTTAACTATAACTGTATCACCGGACTTTTTATTTTTCTCTCCGGTCTTTTTGTAATGCCGGAAAAATTCAAAAAATGTTCTCAGTAATACAAAGAAAAGAGGCTGAGATGATCCCACCTCAGCCTGCTTCATTCGCTTCTTATTTAATACCGTATTTTTTATTGAACTTATCAACACGGCCGCGTGCCTGTGCTGCTTTCTGCTGTCCTGTATAGAACGGATGGCATTTGGAGCAGATTTCAACGTGGATGTTCTCTTTTGTAGAACCTGTTACAAATGTGTTTCCACAGTTGCAAGTCACAGTTGCCTGATGATATTCTGGATGGATTCCTTCGCGCATGATTTTCACCTCTCTATTTTAAAATACTATTATAATCTCTAAACAGCTTCCTCATTGTATCACAAGATATTGCCTTTTGCAACTATTTTTTAGATAAACTTCTGACGGATCACCTGCTGCACTAATTCAACATTTGATTTTGTCCTTGAAAACATGTTGATCAGGTTGTCCGCAGCTTCTTCCGCTTTCATTCCGTTCAGCGCTTTACGGATAATGTAACTGGCTTCCTGCTCTTCTTTATTCAGAAGAAGATCTTCTCTTCGCGTTCCTGACCGCGGAATATCAATCGCCGGAAATACCCTTTTTTCCTGTAATTTCCGATCAAGCATAAGCTCCATATTTCCTGTTCCCTTGAATTCCTCGTATACGACGTCATCCATCTTGCTTCCTGTCTCTACAAGCGCAGTTGCCAAAATCGTAAGGCTTCCGCCTTCTCTCATATTTCTTGCCGCTCCGAAAAAGCGTTTCGGGCTATACAGAGCCGCCGGATCAAGACCGCCTGACAATGTTCTTCCTGACGGCGGAACCGTCAGATTATACGCTCTGGACAATCTTGTAATGCTGTCCAAAAGAATCATCACATCCTGACCATGTTCTACAAGACGTTTTGCCCGTGCGATCAGCATTTCCGATACTCTTTTATGATGTTCCGGAAGTTCATCAAATGTAGAGTAGATCACTTCTACATTCGGTCCTTCTATCGCCTCTTTAATGTCAGTCACTTCCTCAGGACGTTCATCGATCAATAATATAAGAAGATGCATCTTCGGATCTGTCTTCTGTACAGAAAGTGCTACTTCTTTCAAAAGAGTTGTTTTTCCTGCTTTCGGCGGGGAAACAATCATTCCCCTTTGCCCCTTTCCGATCGGAGAGATCAGATCTATGATCCGCATTGCCGTACTGCTGCCCGGATGTTCCAAACGGATCCTTTCATTCGGGAAGATCGGTGTCAATTCCTCAAAATTCGGTCTTTTCGCCGCTTCTGACGGGTGGTAGCCATTCACTGTCGTCACATAGAGAAGTGCGCTGAATTTTTCGCTCTGTGTCTTAATCCTTGTATTTCCTGACAAGATATCTCCTGTTTTTAATCCAAAGCGCCGAATCTGTGCAGGCGATACATATACGTCATTTTCTCCCGGAAGATAATTGTCACTTCGAATAAAACCAAAGCCGTCCGGCATTACTTCCAGTAAGCCGCTTACAGAACATCCGCTGTCAAGTTGTTCGATATCTGTCTCCGCTTTTTTCTCGCGAGCTTCTTTATGTTCTTTGTTTTCTTTAGAATCCTCGCTTACTTTTTCATCTTTCTTTTGCTCTTCTGTTTCCTTATCCGGCTTTTCCAAAACGCTTTCTGTTTGTTCTGAAAGCTTTTCCTTTTCTTCCTGCTCATCAAGACGTATCATCGCCTCAATCAGATCCGCCTTTTTTAATGTAGAAACGCCTTTCATTTTTCTCACTTTTGACAATTCTTTTAACGTTGCCAGCGGAAGAGATTCATATTTTTCTCTCGTCATAATCCAACCCTTTCATGAAATATAAATAAATCATTCTCTTCTGTTTTTCAATTTTAAAATTTCTTGAATGCTCCGGGAATCACTGTCTGAAATGACATATAATTGACAAATTCGCTAAACATGTACTTTCATTATACATTTCGTTCCTGCCCTTGTCAAGACAGGGGCAGAAGTGCTATGATAATAGAAATTACGCAAAATGATAATTACAAGTGAGGTAAGCAAAATGTCAAATAGCGAAAAAGCACTTCAGATGCATGAACAATGGAACGGGAAACTGGAGACAACGGCAAAAGCCCATGTCAATTCCCGTGAAGATCTGGCGATTGCCTACACGCCGGGAGTAGCAGAACCTTGCAAGGTCATCGCAAAAGATCCGGAAGCCGCATACAAATATACGATCAAGTCCAACACAGTCGCCGTCGTATCCGACGGAAGCGCTGTACTCGGACTTGGAAATATCGGCGCACTTGCCGCAATGCCGGTCATGGAAGGAAAGGCTGTCCTTTTCAAAGAATTCGGCGGCGTCAACGCAGTACCGATCTGTCTTGACACACAAGATACCGAGGAAATCATCCGCACAGTCGTAAACATTGCTCCGGCATTCGGCGGAATCAACCTGGAAGACATCTCTGCTCCCCGCTGTTTCGAGATTGAAACGCGGTTAAAAGAACTTCTCGATATTCCTGTTTTCCACGATGACCAGCATGGAACTGCCATCGTCGTACTTGCAGGAATCATCAACGCTTTGAAAGTGACCGGAAAAGAAAAAGAAAATTGCCAAGTTGTCGTAAACGGAGCCGGAAGCGCCGGAGTTGCGATTACAAAGCTTCTTTTGAATTACGGTTTTACAAATATTACAATGTGTGATA
>CAJLUP010000149.1 GCA_905209865.1 uncultured Lachnospiraceae bacterium | reverse complement strand
CTGTAATCACCGGAAGTTCCAAAAGGCACATTCCGGGATTGTAAGCGGCCGCCAAAATCTCGGGCAAGCCCGGACTTTGGCTCGTCGCCATTGCAAAAAAAGAAACGGATACTTTCTTGCATCCGTTTCTAGTATATGTGGTTTCTTTCTTTTCCACTCCAGTATTATATTTCACTCTTTGCCATTTCTTTCATTTCACGGGCGCTCTTCGTAATACTTGGCGTAATCTTATCTCCACCTAAAATACGAGCCAGCTCCTTCACGGAATCTTCTTCATTTAATAAACGGATCCGTGTTTTTACACTTTCATTTTCCGCAGACTTTTCAATTAAAAAATGACTGTCTGCCACTGCCGCAATCTGAGGCAGATGAGTAATACAAAGTACTTGTCTGCTTCTTCCGATCAGTTTCAATTTTTCGCCGACTTTTGCTGCCGTGATCCCCGATATTCCGGCATCAATCTCATCAAAGATCAAAGTCGGTGTATCTTCCGTATCTGCAAGAACTGTTTTAACAGCAAGCATAATGCGGGAAAGTTCTCCTCCTGAAGCAATATTTCCCAAAGGTTTCACCGGTTCTCCCGGATTTAGCGCGAGATAAAATTCAGCCTCGTCACTTCCGTTTGCACCGAACTGTCCGGTATCGCTAATACGAATCTCAAATCTTGTGTCAAGAAAATTCAATTCTTTCAGATGCAGACGAATCTCCTCTGCAAAAACATTCTTATAATGATCTCTGACCTCATGAAGCTGTTTTGTCACATGCTCAACTTGCTTTAATGCACGTTCTTTCTCTTCTTCAATTTGTGTTATATAAGCATCATAATCGTTAAGCTGTTCTATTCTCTGCCGCTTTTCCTCACAATATGCAAGAATATCACTTACAGAATTTCCATATTTTGCCTTTAAATGATTGATCAGATTCAGCCGTTCTTCCGTCTCTTTAAACTCTTCTTCCGAAAATTCAAACTTCGCAGCATATTCAGACAATTCTCTGTTAAAATCATTCAGCAAACTGTCTACATCCATAAGGAGGCTGTTCAGACGATCGCCTTCCTCATCAAACTCAGCAGCTTCCCGAAAAGAACGGATGGCTCTCGTCAGACAGTCACCGGCATTTGCCGCGCTGTCTTCACATGTATAACGGTAAGTCTGCGCAACTGCAGTCGTAATCTTTCTGCTCTCCGTCATTCTACGATAAGTTTCTTCCAGTTCCTCATCTTCATTTTCCACTAAAGACGCTTCTTCAATTTCGTTAACTTCAAATTCAGAAAGTGAAAGTTCCCGCCTTCTCGCTTCCTCATCTAACGAAGTCTCTTCTGATTTTTTACAGATCTTCCGATATTCTTTGTAACATTTTGCCATTTCCGCCTTAACAGGAGCAATCTCTTTTCTTCCAAAAAGATCAAGGAGCGCCAAATGATTCTTTCTTTGCAAAAGGGTTTTGTTATCATGTTGTCCGTGAATATCGATCAACAACGCAGCAGCCTCTTTTAACTTTGCAGTATTTACTGTCTCTCCGTTAATCCTGCTGACACTTCTATTTCCCGTAAACTTTCTAGTCAAAGTTACCATCCCATCATCAGGAATGATCTCCAATTCCTCCAGTTTTTTTCTGATCCGTTCGTCTTCCACAGAAAAAGTAAGTTCCACTAATCCGTTTTCCGCACCGTTTCTTAAAAGATCCGAACTGTACTTTCCTCCCAATGCCAAGCCGACAGAACCAAGAAGAATCGATTTTCCCGCTCCGGTCTCTCCGGTCAATATATTTAATCCCTGTCCGAAATCCACTTCTGTCTCATCGATCAAAGCAATATTTTTCACATGTAGATTTTCTAACATTGTATTCACCTATACTTCTCTTGAAACAATCTTCCTGATCTTCTCCATTACTATCGCTGTATCGTCCACGGTTCGGATTGCACACATGATCGTATCGTCTCCTGCAATGCAGCCTACGACTTCATGCCATTTCATTGCATCAACAGCCGCTGCCACAGCCATCGCCATACCTGAAACTGTCTTGATGACAAGAATATTCTGAGCCATATCCATCGCTACATATCCGTCTTTTAAAACGCGCATATACTTTTCGCTCATTCCCGGTTCTTCCATGCGGTGAAGAATATATTTCTGATGTCCGCTTCCAACTGATACTTTCGACAGCTTCAGATCCCGTATATCTCTGGACACAGTCGCCTGCGTCACTTTAAATCCCGCATTATTTAAATATTCTGCCAGTTCTTCCTGTGTCTCAATGTCATACTGACTGATCAGTTCAATAATTTTTGCATGCCGGCTGACTTTCATATGTTCAATTTCCTTTCATCTTTTTACGCATTGTTTTCATAAAACTTTCCTTGCTCAGCTTGATCAGTTTTGCTGTCTGAGCCGAACGTCTGATACAGACTTTCTCACCTGTGACAAGAGTCGTCTGCTCTGCTCCGTCAAAGCAAAGAGAAACTTGTTCCTGTCTGCCGTAACGACCTTCGCACACTTCCACCTCGATCAGGTCATCGGCTGACAGCACGACGCTGCTTGTATTCAACGCATGAGAACAGATCGGCGTAATCACAATCATCTTCGCCGTCGGCTCAACAATCGGTCCTCCTGCAGACAGATTATACCCTGTACTTCCGGTAGGAGTCGATATAATCACCCCATCTGCATGATAAGTATTCAGCAATACTCCATTTACATATATATTGAAACTGACGATTCGAACTTTTCCTTCCCTTGCAAGAACAATATCATTTACCGCCAAATCTTTGCGCGAATTCCGAAAACTTCCTTCCAGCATCATCCGTTCTTCGACAGCAGGTGTCTGTGAAAACAGATAATCCAGCGCACTTTCGAAATCTTTCAGATCTACATCTGTAAGATATCCCAAAGTTCCCAGATTAATTCCAAGCAAAGGAAGACTTCTCTCCCCGAGATCTCTGATCGCACGGATCAGCGTTCCGTCTCCCCCCAATACAAGACCGCACTGAACTTCTTTCGGAACAGTTCCCGGAAGAATATGTCCCTCACTGTCTTTTTCTGAAAGGAAACATTTTTTGCCTGAAGCAAGAATATACTGTTCGATCCGGTTTGTAATCTCATAATCTTTATCTTTTAATTTATTTGTAATAATATAAAAGCAATCCATTTTATTCCTCTTGTCTTCACAAACACAGCCTGTCTATTACACGAAGGCGTGTCCTTTTTTACTTTGCCAGTGTCTCGAATGCTTTGTCTGAAACAGCGGCAGGATCAAGTCCGCCGATATTTTCTCCTGTTTCCTTCCCGCTTTTTTTCAGATGAATCAGATACTCTATATTCCCCTCCGGCCCTTTGATCGGAGAAAAATCAAGCGCACACAGATCAAATCCAATCGACTGGGCATAATCCATAACCTTTTGGATTACTTCCAGATGTGTGCTCTTTTCTCTTACTACGCCCTTCTTCCCTACTTTTTCTCTTCCAGCCTCAAACTGCGGTTTTATAAGAGCAACAATCTCACCATCTTTCGTCAAATAATTGCGGATCGGTTCTAACACTTTCGTCAGCGAGATAAATGACACATCAATAGAAGAAAAATCAATTTCTTCTCCCAAATCTTCTGGTGTCACATATCGGATATTT
>CAJLUP010000148.1 GCA_905209865.1 uncultured Lachnospiraceae bacterium | reverse complement strand
TTTTCCCATCCGTACGAATTACAACATCCGCCGCATTCTCATATTTTTCTTTTCTTTTTTCCATCAGATCAGCAATAAACTCTATACTTTTATTGTCTTTTAACAAAGGCCGGTCATTACTGTCTTTCACGCGTTCATAAATAGTCTCAGGACTGGCAGTCAGAAGAACAACTCTTCCGTTTTTCTTCATTTCAACAACATTTTCACTGCGCAGAGCAACTCCTCCTCCGCAGGAAATAATACAATTCTTCCCTGTCTGAAGTTCCTTTAACAGTTCCGTTTCAAGATTTCGGAAATATTCTTCTCCATATGTTGCAAAAATATCCGGAATACTCATTTCTTCTCTCTCGGAAATTTCCTGATCCATCTCTACCAGTCTCATATCAAACATCGTGCTAAGATAATCGGAAATCGTAGACTTTCCGGCTCCCATGAATCCAATCAAAACAATATTATAAGAAAATAGCTTTCTCGCCTGAATTCGCTTACTATTCCTTAAAATCCGCTGAAACACATCATGTATTTCCTCTTGATATTTATTATCACGCAGCTTTTCTTCCAGCCTTTTTTCCTGCTTTGCCTCCTGAGCCGGCTGAAGAATCGGCATTCCATACATTTCTTTATATGCCATTATCTTTTCGATAATTCTGTTTCTCTCTACAAGAGCATCGATCAGCTTGTCGTCACACATTGCAAGCTGCTCACGGTACATTTCCAGATCGTTCATCTTTATCCTCCACATCTCACAAAACTAACAAATCTAACACATTATATCAATTTCACGGAAACATGACAAGAGATTTTCAAAATGCAGATTTTCGAAACATTTTTTTCAAATAAATTATTCGCTTCTACTCTTTTGAACTGCATCCCACACATTATCCTTAAACATTTCCCATGCATCCTCATTTTCCACAAAATATTTTGGACAATTTTTTCCTGTTACATCATAATGTCGGATGATCTGATCTTCCTTTAAATCAAATTTAACACAAAGCCACGCTGTAAGCTGTACAAGAGATCGGTATGTTTCATCAGTAAACTTTCCTGTCTCATCCGGATGACACACCTCGATTGATACTGTATCCGCATTCCTTTCATTTGACGCATATGCAATTTCCCATGTAGGCACACATTGTATAATCTCTCCGTCTAATCCGACAATAAAATTGCTGCTTGCCTCTGTTTCCTGTGAGTATTGAAGTCCGTTAAAATAATCTCGATTATTCTGCGCCGTACTTCCCGGATTCGCCGTATAATGAATGACAACCCCTCTTACACCCTCACTTTCAATCCCCGGTCTGGAATAGGGATTGACATCTAACAACTGTACGTCTATATCCGGTTGTGATGCATCCACTTCCACAAACTGAACTTTTTTTCCAACACATGAACGCATAATTAAAACAATCGTCAAAAGAAGAAGGAGAAGCATTCCTGCTGTTATCGATATCATCATTCTTCTATTTTTCATCTTCTGTTTTGACCGCTTCGATGTTCTTCTTTTGTTCTTTTTGTAAAACCTCATTTCTCTGCCTCTGTTTTTTTCGGTATCCCGCCTTCAAATTTTGCACTATTCTTTATCTTTATGATTAAAAACAAATGCCTGTCAGAAAATCAACAGGCATTTGTTTCATTGCATTTTTATTCACTTCGATTCAGATTCTCATCCGAAAGGATACTCCTGAGATCCTATGTAAGAATACCGTCTTTTTATTCGTCTACACTATAGTTCGGCGCTTCTTTTGTAATGTGGATATCATGCGGATGACTTTCTTTAAGAGACGCTGCCGAAATCTTAATGAATCTTCCGTTTGATTTAAGTTCTTCAATCGTATGTGTTCCACAATATCCCATACCGGAACGAAGTCCTCCCATAAGCTGGAATACAGTATCTTCTACTGTTCCTTTATATGCTACACGACCTTCCACACCTTCCGGTACAAGTTTCTTTGCATTTTCCTGGAAATAACGGTCTTTACTTCCGTTCTCCATAGCCGCGATCGATCCCATTCCACGATATACTTTATATTTTCTTCCCTGATAAAGTTCAAATGTTCCCGGGCTCTCATCACATCCTGCGAAAATACTTCCCATCATACACACATTCGCACCTGCTGCGATCGCTTTCGTCATATCTCCCGAATATTTGATACCACCATCGGCAATAATCGGCACTCCGTATTCTTTTGCGACATTATAACAATCCATAACAGCTGTAATCTGCGGCACGCCGATTCCTGCAACTACACGAGTTGTACAGATCGATCCCGGTCCGATACCGACTTTCACCGCATCAACACCAGCTTCGATCAATGCTTTCGCAGCTTCTCCGGTAGCAACATTACCGGCAATGACCTGAAGATCCGGATATTTTTCTTTCACCATGCGGACTGTACGAAGAACATTTGCTGAATGTCCATGTGCCGAATCCATAACGATAACATCCACTTTTGCTTTTACAAGAGCTTCTACACGCTCAAGACAATTTGCTGTAATTCCGATTGCAGCGCCGCAGAGAAGACGTCCCTGTGAGTCTTTTGCAGAAAGCGGATATTTAATCTGTTTCTCAATATCCTTTATTGTAATCAAACCTGTCAGATTACCTTCGTCATCAACGATCGGAAGTTTTTCTTTTCTTGCTTTGGCAAGAACTCTCTTAGCCTCTTCAAGAGTAATTCCTTCTTTCGCTGTGATCAATCCTTCTGAAGTCATGGATTCTTTAATTTTCTTAGAGAAGTCCTCCTCGAATTTTAAATCACGATTCGTAATAATGCCGACAAGCTTGCGGCCTTCCGTAATCGGCACTCCTGAAATGCGGAATTTTGCCATTAAATTATTCGCATCCTCCAAAGTATTCTCCGGTGACAGATAAAATGGATCTGTAATAACTCCATTTTCTGACCTCTTTACTTTGTCCACTTCTTCTGCCTGTGCTTCGATCGACATATTTTTATGAATGATACCAATACCACCCTGACGAGCCATTGCAATCGCCATACGATGCTCTGTAACCGTATCCATTCCGGCGCTCATCATCGGAATATTAAGTCTTATCTTTTTAGTCAAATATGTTGACAGATCTACCTCATTCGGGATTACCTCTGAATATGCTGGAACAAGCAGCACATCATCAAAAGTAATTCCTTCTCCAATAATCTTTCCCATGTTCTTTGACCTCTCTTTCTACGAATCCATACTAGTAAATGTTATTTGATATACTACCGAAATTCAGAACTGATGTCAACCCTTTGAGGGGGTGCACAGAGTTTTTCACCATTGATTTATTTTAACTTTTATTTATAAGTTATACTTATATATTAAATTTTACCATAATCTATCGTAATATATTGTATATCTTATCATTTTATATGAATATACTCTGCATCCAAATATCAAAAGCTGAACATTATCCCGCGTTATGATTCTAAAAAATCACAAAATTATTTTATATAATTATATCATGAATCAATGAAAAAAATCATCCTCTTTTTATAAAAGCAATCATCTGAAGTGCCAAAAGGCACATTCCGATGACTGGAAACGGTCGCCAAGGTCTCTGGCAAGACCGGCCTTTGGCTCATTGCTACAAAAAAAGACAACGCCGTCACCGACGCTGCCTTCTCTCATTCCGTAAGGAAAAT
>CAJLUP010000147.1 GCA_905209865.1 uncultured Lachnospiraceae bacterium | reverse complement strand
AACTTTGAGAAAAAGGCAGGTATTAGAAGCAGAAGAAAGCATCGTAATCCTTGGGGATGTAGAACTTGGGGCAAAAGTGATCGCAAAAGGCAGCGTCATTATTATCGGTACTTTATATGGCTCTGTCAGCGCAGGAGTATCCGGAGATACATCTGCATATATCGTAGCTCTTTCTATGCAGCCAAAATATCTTAGCATCGGAAACATCGTAGCAAAACGTCAGATCATTTATCAGGAAAGCCTGAATATCAAAGGTCCTAAGATCGCTGTGATCGACGGAAACCGTATCTATCTTGATCCTTTGACGGATTAAGACGGAACTTATGTAGGAGGAAAAAAGCATCATGGGAGAAGTAATTGTCATTACATCAGGAAAAGGCGGCGTCGGAAAGACAACGACAACAGCAAATATCGGAATCGGCTTATCAAAGCTTGGCAAAAAAGTGATCGTGATTGACACCGATCTCGGTCTTCGGAATCTAGATGTCGTATTAGGATTGGAAAACAGGATTATTTATAATATCGTAGATGTGATCAACGGTAATTGCCGGTTGAAACAAGCCTTGATAAAAGACAGCCAGTTTCCGGAACTTTGTCTGCTTCCGTCTGCGCAGACAAAAGATAAATCGGCCGTTTCCCCGGAACAAATGAAAAAACTGATCGAAGAAATTCGAGGAGATTTTGATTATATTCTGCTTGATTGCCCTGCCGGCATTGAACAAGGTTTTCAAAACGCAATCGCAGGAGCGGAGCATGCCATCGTCGTAACAACACCGGAAGTTTCCGCAATTCGAGACGCAGACCGGATCATCGGACTTTTAGAAGCGTCAGGCATTCGAAAGACCGATCTTTTGATCAACCGTCTGAGGATCGATATGGTAAAACGAGGAGATATGATGTCCGTTGATGACGTCACGGAAATCCTTGCCGTTGATCTTTTAGGTGTAATCCCTGATGATGAACAGGTTGTCATTGCCACAAACAGGGGAGAAGCGGTTGCAGGAGAAGACTGTTTGGCAGGCAGATCCTATATGGACATCTGCCGCAGACTGACAGGTGAAGAAGTCCCGATCAATGATTACTCAAAATCGGAAGGATTCTTCGGAAAGATTGCGGAATTTTTCCACAGAAATCAGGAGGGAACCCGATGAGCGTCCATTCTGTTTCGATTGCAAAAGAACGTCTGAAAAATCTGCTGATTGCAGATCGGATGCATTGTACGGCAGACGTAACGGAACAAATGAAAAATGATTTATATCATGCGGTTTCAAAATATACGGAAATTAATCCGGAACATTTTTCAATCGATATCACGCGTAACGATATACATATAAAATACATGGGAGAAGATCGTTGAAATTTTTAATCAATCATATCAAACAACAATATCATATAAAAGATTACAAATTCGGACTTATTATCTCGGTTCTTGCAATTTCCGTGATCGGCATTATGATGGTCGGAAGTGCAAAACCGGATCTTATGACAAAACAGATCATGGGCGTGATCCTTGGATTTGGGGCGATGATCGTCATTTCTCTGATCGATTATAAATGGATCATGAATTTTTACTGGCCGCTCTATATTTTGAATCTGCTTCTCCTGATTGCGGTAAAGATCCCGGGATTAGGACATTCGGCAAACGGCGCCCAGAGATGGTTGAATCTTGGTTTCATGCAGCTTCAGCCTTCTGATCTTACGAAAATATTGCTTATCATTTTCTTTGCCAGATTTTTTTCTGACAGAGAACTGAAAATCAGCAGTCCGAAAGTGATCATTCAGGCAGTAGCCCTGCTTGTTCCTTCACTTGCTCTTATTGTAACGCAGCCGAACCTTTCCACAACAATTTGTATTGCAGCGCTTTTTTGTGCCCTCATTTTTTTAGCAGGACTCAATTACAAATTTGTCGGAACGGTTCTTGCAATAACAATTCCAACCGTCGCAATCTTTCTCGCAGTTGCGGTACAGCCGGATCAGCCTTTTCTTCATGGTTATCAGCAAGATCGTATTCTTGCATGGCTGGAACCAGAAAAATATGCGGATGACGAATCATATCAGCAGTTGAATTCTGTTATGGCGATTGGTTCAGGACAGCTTTCGGGTAAAGGATATAATAACGATGCGACTACGTCAGTTAAAAACGGAAATTTTGTATCCGAACCTCAAACAGATTTTATTTTTGCAATTATTGGAGAAGAATTAGGTTTTGTGGGTTGTTGTGTGGTCATATTTTTGTTATTATTAATTGTAATACAATGTATCTTAGTAGGTTTGAAGGCGAAAGATTTGGGAGGACAAATTATCTGCGGTGGTGTTGCCGCACTGATCGGTATTCAAAGTTTCATCAATATCAGTGTGACTACTTTGATTCTTCCAAACACAGGACTTTCGCTCCCGTTTGTCAGTTATGGACTTACATCAGTGGTATGTTTTTTCCTTGGCATCGGGCTTGTACTAAATGTCGGATTACAGCCTAATAAGTATCAGTAAGGAGATTGACAATTATGAATATTGGACTGATCGCGCATGACGCAAAGAAAAAATTAATGCAGAATTTTTGTATCGCTTACCGCGGAATATTAAGCAAACATAATTTGTATGCAACGGAAACAACCGGAGCTTTAATTGAAAGTGTTACGAATTTGAACATTCATAAGTTCCTTCCCGGGCATCTCGGAGGAATCCAACAGCTTTCTTCACAGATTGAGGGCAATCAGATTGATCTGTTTATCTTTTTCACGGATCCTCTTACCCCGCGTCTGCACGAACGCAATGTAAGCAACATTATAAAAATGTGTGATATGTACAACATTCCGGCTGCTACCAATATCGCAACCGCAGAAGCTCTTATACTCGCTCTTGACAGAGGTGATTTAGACTGGCGGGAGATGTACAAATAACACACAGAAGATTAAAAAATGGCAGGATTAAAATGAACAAAAATTATTATATAGACGACAAAAGCAGACGCAAAAGATCCGCTTCGCAAAAAAGAAGACGACGCAGAAGGCGAACCTCTTCGAAAATAGCAGCTCTTCTAATCTGTTTTGTGCTGATGATCGGCGTCGGGATTGTCGGCTTTGTTTTGTGGCAGGAATATTCGCAGAATTATATACAACAATACGAGTATGCCGAATATAATAAAGAACTGATTTCCGGTGAACTGTTTGCTGAAGACCTTTGTGTTGCGGCACAAGATGTATCTCTGGACGGAATAGAAACAGATCCTTCGCTTCATGGAGCCGGACTATTTGATCTTACAAATTCAGATGTAAAATATGGCTATAAAATGTTCGATCAATTATATCCGGCAAGTACGACGAAAATCATGACAGCATATTTGGCATTAAAGTATGGCAATTTAGACGATGTCGTTACAATGAGCGCTGATTCTACGAATTTTAATTGGGATGAATCTACCTGCGGTCTTGCAGAAGGTGATTCTCTCACACTATATGATCTTGTATGTGGGCTGATGCTCCAATCCGGAAACGACTGTGCAGCAGCAATCGCCGAACATATTTCGGGCAGTCAGGAAGCATTTGCAGAGAAAATGAACGCCGAAGCGAAACAGCTTGGCGCAACCGGAACTCATTTTGTAAATCCTCACGGACTTCATGACGAAGAGCATTATACAACTGCATATGATCTGTACCTTATTTTTAATGAGGCTTTAAAATAT
>CAJLUP010000146.1 GCA_905209865.1 uncultured Lachnospiraceae bacterium | reverse complement strand
CACAACCGTATACTGACTTCCGATTGTTCCCTGCGGCATATAAATATCTTCCGCCCGGAGGAGATCGCCCTGAACCTGTGGAATATAATCATTTTCAGTTGATACCGACGAATCATAATAGGTGTAAAAATCACTGATTAAATAGACATATCCATCCTTCTCCCGCATCGTATGATACTGTCCGCTCTGGGAGATGACTCCTGCTTCCTTCGGATTTGACGGATCTGTCACATCGTAAACCGCCGCACAAGTATATTCTTTATAATTTCCACCTGTCTCTGACACTTCATCTTCATATCTCGATTCTCCATACAGCAGCACCAACCGATGATCTGAAACGAAAATCTCGCTTATATAACAATTTTCATTCAGCGTAATACTTGCCAGCTCTTTCATTTCTGCCTGAGATGCATCTACGATCTTCACAGTCTGATTGCTCAATATATACAGGTTCTTTCCGTCTGTTTTCACTGTATCTGCCTCAGCAACGCCTTCCTGTCTCACGTTTGTATCGGAATAATTTCCTCCTGATGTCGCGCCTGTATCAGACTCAAACATAGCCTTATCTGTCATATAGACATCCCCTGTTCCGCCAAATACGTTCCGTTCTTTCGCCTGCTTCTCATTTTCTTTCAAGTACGTTTTTATTTCATCATAATTTTTCGCCAGCGGGATTTTCCCCGGATTCTGTTTTTCATCCATCTTTCCGTCAGCTGCCGTTTCAGAACGGTCACTTTTTCCCTCATGCATGTTTCCGTATCCGACAGCTCCCACCACAAGGCAGACACATGCTGCTGCGGCTGCGGACACATATTTCCATCGATAACTTTTTGACTTCTTCTTTTTCCTTGTTTCCAGCATTTTTTCAACAGCTTCCGGCTCAAGTGACGCCGGAATCTCTACGTCTTCTGCTCTCTGCCTGATCTTCTCTTCAGTCTGTTTTTCTTCCTGCTCTGATAAGTCCTCTATTTTTCTCTCTTTTTCATTTTCTCTCATCGACAGTCTCCTTCTAATAATTGGTCTTTCTGTTATTGCTCTCTTTCCGCTATGTTCTTGCTTTTGCTTTCGTTTGCTTTCATATTTCTGCACTTAGTTTTTTGATTTAGCTCATCCTTTTGATTCATCCTTCAGCTTAACATCTTTCGCATCTTTCCAAGCGCGCGGCTTTTTCTTGAACGGATAGTCGCCGCGTTTTTCCCAAGCAATTCGGCGATTTCCTCACTTCGATATCCGCCAAACACAGAAAATGCAATAATCGTTCTCTCCTCTTCTTCCAGAGAGTCAAAAGCCTTTCTCACATCATGGCGCTGTGCTAAGTCAATTTCTTCCGTTCTGAGATTTTCTGTTTCCGTTTCTGTGCTCTGCTCCGTCGTCTTCCTGTTTTTCTGCAAAATCTTTTTACATTGATGATTCAAAATCGTAAACATCCAACTCTTGAAAGAACTTTCTTTCTTCAGACCTGATATATTTTCATATGCAGAAATGACCGCTTCACTAACTGCATCTTCCGCATCTTGAGCATGTTTCGTCATATAAAATGCGAAACGATACAGATCTTTATATATTTCAGCGTATAATTGCGAAAATGCTTTTGGATCGCCCTGTTTCGCCTTTCTAATAAGATGATGCTGTATATCTGTCATCCCTTCGGACATAAGCTCCCTCCCTTCCGCTGCACACAAATACACTTTTTCTTACTGAAATCCCTCTTATTTCTTTTCATCTTTCCATATCTGTCTGAAACAGCTTTTATATATAAGAGTACCCTGATCCATATTTTGTTGCAGTAAAAATGTAAGATTTTCTCTATATTTTATCTGCACAATCACCGGAAGTTCCAAAAGGCACATTCCGGGATTGTAAGCGGTTGCCAGGGTCTCGGACAAGCCCGGACTTTGGCTCGTCGCCTATATAAAAAAATATCTGCCCGGATGAACTTATCACTTCGTTCATCCGACAGATATTTTTATACGCTCTTATTATCAGATCTCTTTAACAGATCTCTGCTCCGGCAGGCATCTTTTTCTCAGGAGTCATAAGCGCCAGATTTCCTTCTGCGTCTTCCGCACAAAGAAGCATCCCTTCGCTGAGCACTCCCGCCAGTTTCGCAGGTTTTAAATTCACAAGCACCATCACTTTTTTCCCAACCATCTCTTCCGGCGTATAATGTGCTTTAATACCGGAAACGATCTGTTTTACCTGACTTCCGATCTTCACTTGAGAACAAAGAAGTTTTTTTGATTTTTTCACTGCCTCACAGGCGATGATCTCTCCGACTTGGAACTGCATCGCTCCGAACTGCTCAAATGTGATCTCCGGTTTTGCTTCAATATCAATCACATCTTCATCTTCTGTTTCCTCCGCCTCTTCTGTGTGAGGATGAAGTTCTTCTACTTTTTTCATAACTTCTTCAAGATCCAGTCTTTGGAAAAGGATCTCCGGTTTCTCTGTCACATGTCCGTCCCCGAGCTGCTCCAAAATCTTTTTGCTTGTAGACGGCATGAAAGATTCAAGAAGACGCGCTCCTGCTGAGATTCCCTGTATCAGATTCCAGAGAACTGTCTCCAGACGGTCTTTCTTTTCTTCCTCTTTCGCCAATGCCCACGGCATTGTCTCATCAATGTATTTGTTGCAGCGTTTGAACAGATTAAAAATCTCTGTGATCGCATCCGCCACACGCAGTCCGTCCATCTTCGCGTCAACAGCTTTCGGCGTATTGTCGATCACTGCTTTCAGATCCGCATCGACATCTTCTGACACACCTTTGTCAGAAACAACTCCGCCAAAGTATTTGTTTGTCATAGAAACTGTACGATTCACAAGGTTTCCTAATGTATTTGCAAGATCGGAATTCAGACGCTCTACCATCAGCTCCCATGTAATCACTCCGTCATTTTCAAACGGCATCTCATGAAGGACAAAATAACGTACCGCATCTACCCCGAAGAAATCAACAAGTTCGTCTGCATAAAGGACGTTTCCTTTTGATTTGCTCATTTTTCCGTCTCCCTGAAGAAGCCACGGATGTCCGAATACTTGTTTCGGAAGCGGAAGACCAAGCGCCATCAAAAAGATCGGCCAATAGATCGTATGGAAACGAATGATATCTTTTCCGATCAAATGCAAGTCAGCCGGCCACAGTTTTGCGTACTGCTCCGTGCTGTTTCCGTCCGCATCATAACCAATACCTGTAATATAGTTGGTCAGCGCGTCAAGCCACACATAAACGACATGCTTATCATCAAAATCAACCGGGATTCCCCACTTAAATGAAGTTCTGGATACACACAGATCCTGAAGTCCCGGAAGAAGGAAGTTATTCATCATCTCATTTTTTCTGGAAACCGGCTGAATAAATTCTGGATGTGTATTAATATGCTCGATCAGACGATCTGCATACTTGCTCATTTTAAAGAAATACGCTTCCTCTTTCGCCGGCTGAACTTCTCTTCCGCAGTCCGGGCATTTTCCGTCTACGAGCTGTGATTCTGTAAAGAAAGACTCGCACGGCGTACAGTACATTCCCTCATAGTGTCCTTTATAAATATCTCCCTGATCATACAGCTTCTTAAAGATCTTCTGTACTTGTTTCTCATGATCTTCGTCTGTTGTACGGATGAATTTGTCATAGGACGTATCCATCAGATCCCAGATTCTCTTAATCTCGGAAGAAACACCGTCTACAAATTCCTTCGGCGTAACTCCGGCTTCGTCTGCCTTCAGCTCAATCTTCTGTCCATGCTCGTCTGTTCCTGTCTGGAAAAATACATCATATCCCTGACTTCTCTT
>CAJLUP010000145.1 GCA_905209865.1 uncultured Lachnospiraceae bacterium | reverse complement strand
AAGATATGGAAAATTATATTCAGTCCAGTGGGAGATATTGTCTGGCGGCTTCTATCACAAACGCAGCTATGGCAGAAACCGTATGCAGACAGAGCAGGTGTGAACTTGTCTTGATGGATGTCTGTACGGAGAATGATGAGAGTGGTCTTGTGGCAGCGGAGAAGATTAAAAAGACAATGCCCCAGATAAAAGTAATTATCGTGACTTCTTTAGTAGAGTGCAGTTTTATTGACAGGGCGCGCAAAGCAGGAGTAGAAAGTTTTTGGTATAAAGATGCCGGTAAAGAAGAACTGTTGGAGGTTATGGATCGTACGATGAAAGGGGAGAACGTGTATCCGGATGCTCCGCCGGTTGTGACGATCGGAACGGCGAAAAGCTGTGATTTTACACCTGGAGAATTAGCAGTTCTGCGATTAGTGGTGGAAGGAGAATCCTATAAAAAAATTGCAGAGAGTTTGTGTATATCACCGGAAACTGTAAAATGGCATATCAAAAATATGTTGCAGAAAACGAATTTTGATTCCAAAACGAAATTGGCGGTAGCTGTTACAAAGAAAAATCTGATTATAAATGGATTTTAAAAATAGCATTTTACTACCCATATGGGGAGTGCTTAAGACTCTGAAAACCGATATCATATACTATGTAAAAGTGTCTCAATCCGATGGTTCTGTTTTTTGCTGAGATGTCAGATTGTTTATAAGACACTGTCTGGAAAGGAGATAAATAATATGAGATATATTATGAGAAGAAGCTGCCTGTTCTTGGTAATGATTGCGGTTATAGTTTTTACAGGGTGTGGGCAGAAGAAAAACGAAGATCCGGTAACCGTTACATTATGGCATGTATATGGCGGACAGACAGAATCGCCATTAAACGATCTGATTGATGAATTTAATGAAACGATTGGAAAAGAGAAAAATATCCGGGTACAGGTTGGCAGTGTTACAAATACGAATACGATACATGAAAATGTACTGGCATCCGCATTTGGAGATCCGGGAGCCTCTAAACTGCCGGATATGTTTGTTTCCTATCCTAAAACAGTTCTGGCGATGCCGGATGATACGGAACTTGTAGATTATTATGATTATTTTACAGAAGAAGAACTGAACGAATTTATTCCGGCTTTTTTGGAAGAAGGTGTCATTCATGAAAGACTTTCCATTTTGCCGGTAGCAAAATCAACGGAAGTTATGTTTATCAATAAAACAGCATTTGATCGTTTCGCGAAAGAAACAGGAGCGAAGATGGAAGATTTAAAAACATGGGAAGGCCTCTTCGCAATGGCAGAACAATATGCTGCATGGACAGACAACCAGACGCCGGACGTTCCTGATGATGGAAAGAATTTTTTCGTTCATGATTATCATTTTAACTATTTTCAGGTAGGTGTAGAATCTCTGGGTGAAAATTTCTTTAAGGGAGAAAATCTGGCTTTCGGACTGGAATTTCAAACAGTATGGGAACCTTATGCAAAAGCGGCACTGTCCGGAGGAGTATGGCTTCGCAGCGGTTATGCAACGGAACCTTTGCGAACGGGAGATTCGATTGTATCGGTGGCTTCGTCAGCCAGCGTGTTGTATTATTCAGACGAAGTTACGTATGCGGATAATACATCGGAAAAAGTAGAGATTGTTTCCATGCCATGTCCCGTATTTGCCAGGGGAGAAACGATGGTCATGCAGCGGGGTGCCGGTATTTGTACGGTAAAATCTACACCGGAAAAAGAAAAAGCCTGTATTACGTTTCTTAAATGGCTGACGGAGGCCCAAAAGAATGTGGAATTTGTGACCAGTCTTGGATATATGCCGGTAAAGCAGGAAGCTTTCGATGTTTACCTTCCGGAGGCGATCGAGAAGTTAAGTGATCCGATGTATGTATCCCTGTATCAGGCTTTTTTAAAGACGCAGGAGAACTATACATTTTATACTGCTCCGAAATTGGATTCCTATCTGGATCTGGAAACAAAGTTTGAAGAACTTATCAGGCAAACCCTGTCAGTAAAGCGGTTGGAGTGGCAGGAACATCCGGAAAATATGGATAAACTTGTTTCAGAGACATTAGAGGATTTCAAAGCAGCATACACACAATAATGTCTGCCGGATCGGCAAAAAGAGGTGGCTGACATATGGGAGAAAAGAAAATAAATTTTTGGAAGATTATAAAAGGAATAAAGAGACAAAGCATCCGTATGCAGCAAAGACTGATTGTTTATTGGTGCGTGGTGATTCTAACACTTTTTTTAGTGACAGTTCTATTACTCAGTATTTTGGGAGTCCTTCCGGGAATGGATTTTAAAGTACGGGAAATGTTGTCTGCTCAGCAGAAAAATACGTTGTCAACTATGACAGAGCAGACTGATATTATGATGGCGAGAAGTATTTCTTTATCGGAAGACATTACAAAAGAATTGAATCAATGCCTGACAGCTAATGGAAAGACATTTTCAGATTTGAATGATAATCCTCAGCTGATCATGGATTTAGAGGCTGCGCTGTATCCATCCTTAAAATCTGCATTGGATGTGAAATATTGCAGTGGAGTTTTTGTTGTATTGGATGCAACGGTAAATACGAAGACGGAATATGCAGATACATCACGCATGGGAATCTACCTGCGCCTGTCTGATTTAAAGGCAGTAAATACAAGCAAACAGCACGTAGTTTTTTTCAGGGGAAATGCTGATATTGCAAGAGCAGAGCAGGTACAGCTCCATAACCGTTGGAATTTAGAATTTGATACGTCCGCATTGTCGGGGTATGAACAGATTATGCAGTTTGATGGAAACCGGCTGGTAGAGAGCTGCCTGTGGACAGACCGGCTGGAGCTGAGTGACACATGGGAGGATGTGCAGCTTTTATATGTCCCGGTTTTAGACAGTACCGGAAAAGTACGCGGTTTGTGCGGTATGGAGATGAGTAATCTGTATTTCAGGCTGTCTTATCCTATGGTGGAAGGTTCCTGTGGGAATATAGTGACAGTACTGGCTCCTATGGACAAAAAAGGAAACATCTATCTGGATAAGGCGATGTTCGGAGATACAAAAGAAACATATCTTTCACCATCAGGAACGATGACAGTGAAGAAAGGAAAATATTATAATACATATTCTACCGCTTTCGGGAATTATATAGGCAGGCATGAACTGCTTGAATTGAAGAGTTGTAATGGGATGCCGCTTGCGGTATTGACATTGATATCAGAAGCGAATTATGAAAAATTAACAGCGGACAATCGAAGGGACTGGATCATCGGTACGTTGTTATTCCTGATTTTATTATTGGTTGTTTCTGTCGGTATGTCCCATCGTTTTGTGAAGCCGATTCTTCGGAGTTTAAAAGCACTGCAGGAGGATACGCTGACGGACGAAAACTTATCAGGCATTTCAGAAGTGGATGCACTGGTTGATTTTATGCAGAAAAAAAGGAATACGGAGAAACTGGAAAATGGAGGCATTCCTCCGAATATAGAAGAAATGCTCAAGGCGTTTGCTTTGCGCGTGGAAACTCTGACTCCGTCAGAGAGGATGGTTCTTCAGTATTATGTTGATGGATATACGATACAGGAGATTGCTTCATTGCTTTATATCAGTATTGGAACAGCAAGAAAGCATAATACAAATATGAATCGAAAACTGGGGATAACTGTCAGAGAGGAATTAATGCTGTATATTGAGTTATTTCGAAAATGCGATCAGTTAGATAAGCTGACATATAGCAGAACTGAGTAAACGAAAAAGAGTCTTTACAGCAATGTCATTAAGTTAAGATGACCAATCAAGATCTTAGCATCAGAAATGATGC
>CAJLUP010000144.1 GCA_905209865.1 uncultured Lachnospiraceae bacterium | reverse complement strand
CGCCTGCTGATCCAGTTCCCACTTCCGCATATTTTCATAGAGTGCCTGAATCCTCTTATCTTCATATTTCAAAATCTCATAAAAATCTCTGGATCGAAACAGCTTTACCGCCTCAGCTGCATCTCGGAAAGATAATTTTTTAAAATCATCCAAACTTTGGATCTTCCCGTAATTCGTCATCACATACGGTTTCTCGATAATCGCAGTAAATGCAACGTCATATTCTCCTCCATTGCAGACGATCGTAAACTTTCCGTGTTCCACATGCCCCGGCATCAATCCACTGCCGTCATATGTATAATATATATTCACAGGATTTCCATCGAACCCCTGTTCATCGCACTGCACACGATAAGAAGAGGGATAGACAAGACCTCTGATCGTTCCTTCCCCCTGATTTTTTAACGAAAAACTTCCTCTGTATTTTTCTCCTTCTCCGACTCTCATTACAATATGTGTTTCCGGAAATATGATCTCCGGCTGCGGAATATGAAAGTCCCCTTTGGCAAATCGTTTGATCTTATTTTTCAAATCTGTCACCTACTCATCATTTTTGCAGCAGTCCGGGTAAAACGATATTACGAACCGCTGTCTTTTGTCCACGGACAAAAGTACGCTACTATGAATTATAACATTGTTCTATATCTTCTTGCAATGGGGTATTAAAAGAATTTCGGCGATATTGTATACTTGTATACAATATCGCCGTACTGCCAAAGCGCGTCGATTTCACCATTTATTTTCCTGGAGTTTCACGAATCATCTGCATGTATTCTAACGGTTCATAACCAAGCTTCTTATAAAGAGCTACTGCCCTTGTATTCTCTTCTTCCACTTCAAGACGCATTCTTGTCACAGCCGAACCTTTCTTCTCATCGAGGTATGCAAAAAACTCTCTTCCAAGCCCCTTAGATCGAAACGTCTCTCTTACATAGATCTCTTCAATCCACCAAACCATTCCTCCCGCTTCCTGTGAAAAAGTCTTTGCGATCAATCCATATCCCGCCGTCTCATTTTCACTTTCAAACATAAAAATCTCCGCATAATCATCTGAACGTAAAGCCTCATCTGCCGTTCTTTCAAAATAAGAATCCGGAACCGGATGCAAAACAGCATCCGAATGATAGAACTCTCTTGCCATCTCTACATAAATCTTTCTGTCTTCTGCTTTCATTTTCCGTATCATTGTACTTTCTCCTTTTCTTTTCTTTTTTTCTTTCCCAAAAAACCTGCCTGTTTCCCACGGGAAAATTCTCCGATACAATCTATATATTTACAATGCAGCCATGTTCTTCGATCCATTCTTTTCTCTGCCTCTTCGCAAAAGAGATCATATACTCTGCGAGATTCCTGCCACTGTTCCTTTTCCTCCGGCGGATGATAAAACAAAATACGGCACACATACTCATAAAACATATTCCATTTTTCTGACGAAATTTGAGAATACTGTTTTTTCAGATTTTCAAACCGAACTTCCGAATAATAATCTGTATCTAATCGTTTCTTTCTGAAACTGTACTTTTTTGTTTCCTCCGTCAGCCTTGCAATTCTAACCACATCGTCATACATCGTCAAAATTCCAATTCCGTTCCTAAGCGTCCGGATCTTCTTCTGATGCCGCTTTTTTCTGATCCTCGCCTGAATAAAAACACTGCCTGAAACCGCTCCTGCCGCAAATATAACACACACAATCCACAACAACATTCTCATTTTCTCTTTATCGAAAAAACTGTTTTCAGTCCCTTCTTCATTCTGTGGGGCTGTCACCTCCGCTCCAACTTCACTATTTCTTGAAGCAGGAGTATGTTCCATTGTGATCCATTGTCCCGATGTCTCATCATACACTTCACACCACGCATGCCCCATTGTTCCGTCAACTTGCGCTTCATATATTCCGTTCTCTTTTTCTTTAAATGCAGAAGCAGGAACTACCGAACCTTCTACATAGACAGACGGATAACCGCACATTCTGTAAAGCAGAGCTGCAGTCGTAGCAAAATGCATGCAAAACCCTTTTTTATTTTCAAACAGAAAATATTCCGCAAAATCCCACTTTACAGGCGTACTTCCAGGATTCACATCATACACCACATCAGCCAGAGCTTCTTCAATCTGCTCTTTCACAACAGAAACAGAACTTTTATCCCATTCGTCACACATTTCCCGCATCCGCACAAGCTCCGCCGGATACTGTAAAAATATATCATACGTTTCTTCTTTGGAGTGATGCTCTGAAGAGCGGAGTATTTCTTCCAGTTTTTCATTCGTCCATGCACTGTCTTTATAAGTCGTGCCCCAATTCTCATACAGATAAGTTGTTTTTTTCTCGAGCACAACACAAGTAGATGTTTCAACAGAAGGTTTAAAAGAAGAGATTGCTTTCAAATCCTCCATCGATCCGTCCTGTTCTTCCAAAACCTCCTCTATCGGAGAAAGCTTTTTGTTTTCTGCACTCGCCCTGTCATTGTCCTTTTCACGGTCTGGAAGTCTTTCTTCTGCTTTTTCTTCTTTCGAATCCTGCTCTTCTTTTTTATTATACGTTATCTTTTCTGCCAGATCTTCTGCCTTCCCGATCACATTTTCCCGGATTCCCCGCCTTGCTTCCCGATAAAACCCATCCTCGTCTTCCCTGATCCTGTCAATCTGTTTCCCGGCAAAAAAAGAAAGACCCGCCGCTATTCCAAAAACTGCCATAATCGGAACAAGAGAACGGATAATCTCTTTCGCCCCTGCCTCTTCCACAGCACAGCACGT
Source organism: uncultured Lachnospiraceae bacterium (assembly GCA_905209865.1). Classification (GTDB taxonomy): domain Bacteria; phylum Bacillota; class Clostridia; order Lachnospirales; family Lachnospiraceae; genus Mediterraneibacter. The sequence continues at coordinate 1,054 of CAJLUP010000144.1, read as the reverse complement.
TCCATATAATACCACGGCCAAAAGTAAAAGCCAAGCCGCTCTTGCAGGCGGAAATTTTCTCGCACATGCTGCGGCAATAAACGGCAAAAGAAGAACCAAATAGGCAACCATCCTTAATCTTCTCGCCCGAAACGCCCCGATCAATAACAGAAGAACCAAACCGCTTCCGGCAACTGCTGCAAATACTGTTTCTTTCATACCTGTTTGATGTGCCGCTGCTTTCAGATCAAATACAGAGAACCACGCATTCCACCACAGCAAAGTTACACAGATTACACAGAATATCTTTACGAAATTTATTTTCGGATTTTTCTTTCCCACCTTTGCTCCCTCTCTTTATACTCGAAGAAACGTTTCTTCACATCCCTCTTTCTTGATTCGCCCCTGTCCGTCGATCACAACAGTACTGCTAAACTCTATCCCCCTAAATCGTTCCTGCCTGCATATTTCCCTTTTTTCCAAGTCTTTACACGGTTTCATATCCATCAACGCCCAGACCATCTCATAGGCGCTTTCTTCATCTTTCACTTTTGCGCTTATGATCCGCCCTGTATTCTCCTCATACCACGACGCGAGATGAATACACTTTTCTTCCACAAGAGTAATCGACAATGAAGCTGCCGCCTTCAACATTTCCGAAAATCCTTTTGCCGTACACTCCTTTTCCCTTACGTCAAACCAAATTAATACAGCACACCCTAAAGGAAACGCCCGTTCCTTTATCATGAGTTCGTCTTTTGCAGCAGTCAGCTTCCAATGAATATCTTTAAACGAATCTTTCGTCCGGTATTCCCTCACCTGATAAACTTCAGAAGGGTCATCCCCTTTTTTCTCCCCTGAATATTCTTCGGCATCCGCCTGAAATTCTCTTGTCTTTCTTGTAATTTCCAACGGCATCAGTTCGAATTCCGGCATTAGTTTCACGATCACCGTCTGATTCTGTTTTTTCTTTCTATAAAAAACGCTAAGCGGATCATAAATTCTTGTTTCTCTTAGCGTAATCTCCAAACTTCCACAAAAGTCTGCTGTAAATTGCTTCCAAAATGTCCTCGTA
>CAJLUP010000143.1 GCA_905209865.1 uncultured Lachnospiraceae bacterium | reverse complement strand
TTTATGCGCGGGAAATCAGATTGGACGGAGCAGGGGCGCTCTACGAAAAGTTTGAGGCGCTTAAGCAGGAACTTTATGAGATGGGGATGTTTTCCGATGAATATAAACAGCCCATTCCAGCTTATGCAAAAACTGTCGGGATTGTGACGGCTCCTACAGGGGCGGCAGTCAGAGATATTATAAACGTTGCAGGACGGAGAAATCCGTACGTTCAGCTCATTCTCTATCCGGCTCTTGTGCAGGGAGAGGGAGCGGCAAAAAGTATTATAACAGGAATCCGGATGCTGGAACAAAGGGGTGTGGATGTCATCATTGTCGGCAGAGGCGGAGGCAGTATTGAAGAACTGTGGGCGTTTAACGAGGAAGCGGTTGCCCGTGCGATCTTTGAGTGCTCCGTTCCGATCATTTCGGCAGTCGGTCATGAAACGGATGTTACGATATCAGATTTTGTAGCTGATTTGAGAGCGCCGACTCCTTCGGCAGCAGCGGAGCTGGCTGTGTATGAGATCCGTGAGTGCAGACGGAAAATGGCGGGATATGAAGATCAGCTTGTTCGCTTAGCAGAAACACAGATCAGCAGATATCGGGTGAAGGCAGAGCATTTCTCAATGCGCCTGAAGATGCTTCATCCCCGGAGAAAATTAGATGAAAACAGGCAGTTTACGGCAGATATGGAGAATAGGCTGCGCGATCTTATGGAGCGGAAGCTGATCAAAGAAAAACATCGTTTGGCGCTGAATGTAGAGCGGATGAAGCGGGTTTCTCCGCTTTTGAAACTTGACAGCGGGTATTCTTATGTAAGATCGGAAGAAGGGGAAAATATACGATCCGTAAACCAGGTAAAGCGCGGAGAAAAACTTGAGATTTTTGTAAGCGACGGAAAGCTTGAAGCAGAGGTTCAAAATACGGAAACGATGGTTCACGGATAGGAAGGATCGCGGAGGTTAAAGTGGCAGAGAAAAAGAAAGAAAATCTCGAAGAAATGTTCAGGAATTTGGAAGAACTGATCGGAAAGATGGAAAACGAAGAGATTACTTTGGAACAAACATTTGATTTATATAATAAGGGGATGGAACTTCTGAAAAAATGCAGTTTATCGATCGATGAAGTAGAGAAAAAGGTTCTTGTGCTTGATCAGAATGGAGAGACAGATGAATTTTAAGGAAGAGTGTAGAAAACGAACAGAAAAAATAGAAGAAGTTTTACAGAACTATCTTCCAAAACAAGAGGGACATCAGCGTATAATTGAAGAGGCGATGGAATATAGTTTGATGGCAGGCGGGAAGCGGCTTCGACCGATGCTTATGAAGGAAACGTTTGATCTGTTCGGAGGAACAGGAACGGTTATCGAGCCGTTTATGGCAGCGATTGAGATGATCCATACATATTCGCTTGTGCATGATGATCTTCCGGCAATGGATAATGACGATTACCGAAGAGGACGAAAGACGACACATGTTGTGTACGGGGAAGATATGGGAATTTTGGCAGGGGACGCATTACTGAACTATGCGTTTGAGACAGCCTGCACAGCGTTTGAGACAGAGCCTCAAAAGGCTGCCCTTATCGGAAAAGCGCTTCAGATACTGGCAGGAAAAGCCGGAATTTACGGGATGATCGGGGGACAGGTCGTTGATGTAAAGTCGGCAGGTCATAAGATCTCAGGAGAACTTTTGATGTTTATTTACAAATTGAAAACCGGAGCACTTATTGAGTCTTCCGTAATGATCGGAGCCATCCTTGGAGGAGCAAGTGAAGAAGACGTTAGGAAGATGGAAGAGATTGCATCAAAAGTAGGACTGGCATTCCAGATACAAGACGATATTTTGGATGTGACAAGCACAACTGAGATACTCGGAAAACCGGTACATAGTGATGAAAAAAATGAAAAAACGACTTATGTCACATGGAAAGGTTTGGAAAAGGCGAAAGAAGAGACGGCACGTTTGACAGAAGAAGCGTCAGAACAACTTCGCTCTCTCGGAAAAGAGTGCGGTTTTATGGAAGAATTGCTTCGGCAGCTTGTATACAGAGAAAAATAGAACTAGGAGGATCAGTCATGATAATTGAAATGATCCAGAAAGAGAATGATATAAAGAAACTTGATCAGACACAGTTGAAAGAACTTGCAGATGAAATTCGAAAATTCCTGCTTGATAAGATCAGTTGTACAGGAGGGCATTTAGCTTCCAACTTAGGTGTTGTGGAGTTGACAATGGCGCTGCATCTGACGATGGATTTCCCTGAGGACAAGTTAATCTGGGATGTGGGACATCAATCGTATACCCATAAACTTCTTACCGGAAGAAAGAATGGGTTTGACGATCTTCGTAAATATGGCGGAATGAGTGGTTTTCCGAAGCGAAAAGAAAGCGAATGTGACGCTTTTGATACCGGACATAGTTCCACATCGATCTCTGCGGGTTTGGGTTATGTGGCGGCACGCGAATTAAAAGGAGAAAAATACAGTGTTGTTTCGGTGATCGGAGATGGAGCGATGACCGGAGGAATGGCGTTTGAGGCTTTGAACAATGCTTCTCGTTTGAAAAGTAATTTTATTATCGTATTGAATGACAACAACATGTCGATCTCAGAAAATGTGGGAGGCATGTCAAAATATTTAGGCGGCTTGAGAACAGCCCAGGCATATACAGATTTAAAAAAAGGTGTAGAAGATACGCTGAAGAAAATTCCCGGAACGGGAAACAGGATCGTCAGCAGGATCAAGAAAACCAAAAGCGGAATTAAGCAGTTGTTTGTTCCGGGAATGTTTTTTGAAGATATGGGGATCACTTATCTTGGACCTGTAGACGGGCATGACATCAAAGAAATGGTGCGTGTGTTCCGCGAAGCAAAACGGGTAGATCATGCAGTTTTAGTGCATGTACTTACAAAGAAAGGGAAAGGCTACCTTCCTGCAGAAGAAAATCCGGCTCGTTTCCATGGAACCGGACCGTTTGATTTGGAGACTGGAGATGCGAAAGAAACGAAGGGTCCGGATACGTATACGGAAGTTTTTTCGAAAGTTTTGCTTGATATTGCAAAAAAAGATGAGAGCGTTGCGGCGATTACGGCTGCAATGGCGGATGGAACCGGACTTGCACCGTTTGCAAAACATTTTCCGAATCGGTTCTTTGATGTAGGGATTGCAGAAGAACATGCGATGACCTTTGCGGCGGGACTTGCGGCAGGAGGGATGAAGCCGGTTTTTGCAGTATATTCGTCCTTTTTGCAGAGAGCTTATGACCAGACGTTGCATGACGTCTGTCTGCAAAACCTTCCGGTTGTGATCGCGGTAGACAGGGCAGGACTTGTCGGAAGTGATGGAGAAACGCATCAGGGAGTGTTTGACCTGTCGTTTTTGTCAACGATTCCGAATATGACGGTTATCTCTCCGAAAAACAGATGGGAAATGGCAGATATGATCCGATTTGCAGTTGATTTTCCGTATCCGATCGCCGTGCGCTATCCAAGAGGAGCAGCGTATGAAGGACTGCAGCAGTTCCGCAGTCCAATTAGTTATGGAAAAAGCGAGCTGCTTTATGAAGAAGAAAAGGTTGCAGTTCTGTTTGTAGGTCATATGGCGGAGATTGCAGATCAGGTAAGAAAAGAGCTGAAAGAAAAAGGATATGGCTGTTCTCTTGTGAATGCCCGGTTTGTAAAACCACTTGATACGCAGATGCTGAAAAAATTGTCGGAGAATCATGAGTTGTTTGTGACGATTGAAGAAAACGTGCTTACAGGCGGTTTTGGAGAGCAGGTTCTTGATTATATTTCGAAGGAAGGGCTCCGTGTGCGGGTGAAAAATTTCGGAATATCCGACGATTATGTGGAACATGGAAATGTAGACCTGCTTCGACGGGAAGTCGGGCTTGATAAAGAGACGATTGTAAA
>CAJLUP010000142.1 GCA_905209865.1 uncultured Lachnospiraceae bacterium | reverse complement strand
AAGCCTGCAAAGCTTATTTATACGAGGGAAGAGTCTTTGATCGCTTCATCTCCCCGCCATGAAATGGAGATTCATGTCCGTCTCGGAGCGGACAAAGAGGGAAATATCAGAGGGATCGATCTGTATACATTGTCAAACACAGGTGCATTTGGCGAACATGGTCCGACAACGGTTGGACTGTCCGGTCATAAATCGATTCCCCTTTACGGAAGCGCTGAAGCATTTCGTTTCAGCTATGACGTAGTATATACGAATGTCATGTCTGCGGGCGCTTACCGTGGATATGGAGCGACACAGGGTATTTTTGCATTAGAGTCTGCGGTGAACGAACTGGCACAGACGCTTCATATGGATCCGACTGTGCTTCGGGCAAAAAATATGGTGCGGGAAGGTCAGGTGATGCCTGCCTATTACGGAGAGACAACGAAAAGCTGCGCCCTCGACCGGTGTCTTGAACGGGCGAAAGAAATGATCGGATGGGATGAAAAATATCCTTGCTATGACTGCGGAAACGGAAAAGTCCGCGGCGTCGGCGTTGCGATGGCAATGCAGGGATCAGGAATTTCAGGAGTTGATACAGGAGCGGTAGAGATTAAAGTAAATGACGATGGATTTTACAGTTTGATGATCGGAGCGACTGATATGGGAACAGGCTGTGATACGATCCTGACACAGATGGCGGCAGAATGTCTTGAGTGTGAGATGGAAGAGATCGTTGTCCACGGAGTTGATACAGATAATTCACCGTATGACTGCGGATCTTATGCGTCCAGTACGACATATGTTACAGGAATGGCAGTTGTGAAAACGTGCGAGACACTTCGGAAAAAGATATGCGAGCGGGGAGCAGAGTATCTCGGATGCAGTGCGGATGATGTGGAATTTGACGGAGAAAAGGTTGTCAATCTGAAAACAAAAGAAGAGATTACGAGAAAAGAGATCGGAAACAGAGTCATGTGCAGCAGCAATGCGCCGTTGTCTGCAACCGAGGCATTTTCTTCGCCTGTATCTCCGCCGCCGTTTATGGTCGGCATTGCAGAAGTGGAGATCGATAAAGAGACAGGCGTTGTTGAACCGATCGATTACGCTGCTGTTGTAGACTGCGGAACAGTTGTCAATCCGAATCTTGCAAGAGTGCAGACCGAAGGAGGTATTGCACAGGGAATCGGAATGGCGCTTTATGAAGATATCGTTTACAGCGAAAAAGGGAAAAACTACAGCAATTCCTTTATGCAGTATAAGATACCGAGCCGACTTGATGTCGGAGAAATTCGCGTGGAATTCGAGAGCAGTTATGAGCCGACCGGACCTTTCGGTGCAAAATCCATCGGAGAGATCGTAATCAATACTCCTTCTCCGGCAATTTCAAATGCGATCCAAAACGCAGTCGGAGTGATCGTGAGAGAACTTCCGATCACGGCGGAAAAAGTTTACAGAGGGATGACAGAAAAAGAATAAAAATATAAAATCAGCTCCTTCGGCGGATAATCTGCCAAAGGAACTGATTTTTTTATATAGATGTGTTCAAATCATTCTCGAAAAATCCGATCTCTGTAGGATAGATAAAACTGTCTCCGATCTCTTTTAAAAGAACGAGGTTTAAGTGTCCGTTTAAGTTTTTCTTATCAAGGGTGATCGCCTTGATCAGTTCGGAAACCGTCAGTTTGCAGCTGATCGGAAGTCCGTAGATCTCCAATGCTTTTTTAATCTTTTCGGCGCATCCTTTTGCAGTAAGACCGCGATTTTCCGACATTTTGGTAAGCTGGTACATGCCGATCCCGACTGCCTCTCCGTGGCTTTCCCGTTTATATTGATAATATTGTTCGATTGTGTGTGCCAGTGTGTGACCAAAGTTTAAAAGCATCCGTTCTCCGGTATCAAACTGGTCTGCTTCTACAACGATCCGTTTAATATCAACGCATCTGGCAATGATCTTCGGCAGATCCGGCTTGAGATCTTCAAATGAAGAATGAGAAAGGAGCAGATCGAACAGTTTGGAGTCTTTAATACAGCCGTATTTGATCACTTCTCCCATACCGTCATGAATAAAATGGTCAGGAAGAGTGTCGAGTACAAGAGGATCGATCAGCACCATTTTTGGGTGGAAGAATGCGCCTACAAGATTTTTCCCCTGAGGGAGGTCTACGGCGGTTTTCCCGCCGACAGACGAGTCTACCTGTGCCAAAAGAGAAGTCGGTATCTGTACGCATTTGATGCCCCGCAAGTAAGTAGATGCCGCAAATCCGGTCAGATCCCCGATCACTCCGCCTCCGAGAGCAATCACAAGATCGCTTCTGGTCAGTTTTGCATCAAGCATTGCAGAGTAGACTTTCGGAAGAGTGTCGAAACTTTTCGTCGGTTCTCCGTGAGGAAGAACGAGAGAATGGCACTCGTAGCCGGAGAGGGAATCACATAACTGTTTTCCATACAGCGGAAATACATGATCATCGGAGATGATCATGATACGCTGTCCGTGAAACAGATCGGAAATGTATTCGCCGGCATGACTTAAAATTCCGTTTTCAATATAGATCGGATAAGAGTTTTCCTTCAGATTGACTGTTAATTTCATAGAGTCTCCTTTATACCTGTTTTCCGACAACTTGGGCAATCTGTTTTACTTCTTTGAGAAGAGCGTCATATTTTTCCGGTTTCAGTGACTGCGCTCCGTCGCAGAGAGCACATTCAGGGTTATTGTGAACTTCGATCATCAGACCGTCTGCTCCTGCTGCTACGGCAGCTTTTGCCATCGGTTCTACAAGCCACCATTTTCCTCCTGCATGACTTGGATCGATTACTACAGGCAGATGTGTTTTCTTGCGAAGTACAGGAATGCTCTGGAGATCAAGAGTGTTTCTTGTATATGTTTCAAATGTACGGATGCCGCGCTCGCACAGGATTACGTTTTCGTTTCCTGAAGCCATAATATATTCGGCTGACATGATCCATTCTTCGTAAGTTGCGTTCAGACCGCGTTTTAATAAGATCGGGCGGTCAACCTGACCGAGCTGTTTTAATAAGTCAAAATTCTGCATATTGCGCGCTCCGATCTGGATAAGATCTACTTTTTCGTTGAAAACATCGAGGTATTCCGGTGACATCAATTCTGTAACGATTGGAAGCCCGACTTCTTTTTTGACTTCACAGAGAATTTCCAGTCCGTCAAGTCCTAATCCCTGGAATGAATATGGACTTGTTCTCGGTTTAAATGCTCCTCCGCGAAGAAGATTAGCGCCTGCAGCTTTTGCAGCTTTTGCAATTTCAAGAACCTGATCGAACGATTCTACGGAACAAGGTCCTGCGATCAGTCCCATATGTCCCCCACCGATCTTGACGCCTGAGACATCGATCACGGAGTCTTCAGGATGGAAAGCGCGGTTGGCAAGTTTGTAAGGCTCCTGAACATGCATAACTTTGTCTACAGAACTGTCAACTTCAAAGAGTCTCGGGTCGATCAGCGTTGTGTCGCCGATACATCCGATGATCGTCATCTCTGTACCGCGGACGATGTGCGTGTCGAGCCCTCTGTTTTTGATCATATTTTCTACGCGTGTAATATTTTCTTCTGTTGAATGTGGTTTCAGTACGATAATCATAAAAATGCCTCCCTATATTATGAAAAAAATATTTTGGCAGTGAAGGAAAACGAAAAGCATTCAACTTCATACTGCAAAATTTTAACTGTTTAAAGTGCGAAACTAATAGTATCATAGAATACAGAAAAAAGAATGTCAATGATTTTTTTTGTATAATTTTTTATTCATAAAAGTGATAACTAGCGAAAGCCGTGCTCTTCAATATGGGATTCAGGTAAGATTTTTTGAGAAAATAGATTTGAGGAAACCTGTCTGACATTGACAGTCTTGTAAATGGAGTGGTATTTTAGAAAAGGTCAAAATGT
>CAJLUP010000141.1 GCA_905209865.1 uncultured Lachnospiraceae bacterium | reverse complement strand
CGGCTGTGATCACGGCATTTGCACAGAATGAGGTAGGAATTGTTTATGCGTTGCTCGGAGCGGCGATCGCGGTATTATTCGCAGGAGCAGGATCGGCGATCGGAGTTGGTATTGCAGGACAGGCAGCAGCCGGCGTTGTTACAGAAGATCCGAGTAAGTTTGCGAAAGTACTTATTATTCAGCTTCTTCCGGGTACACAGGGTCTGTACGGACTGCTTGTGGGATTTATTACACTTTCAAAGATCGGTATCCTTGGAGGCGGAGCTGTAGATGTTTCCGTATCTTCAGGACTTTTGATTCTGGCAGCATGTCTCCCGATCGGTATTGTAGGACTTCTTTCCGGTATCGCACAGGGAAAAACAGCGGCATCTTCTATCGGAATTGTTGCAAAGAAACCGGAGCAGTTCGGTAAGGCGATGTTGTTCCCGGCGATGGTTGAGACATACGCTATTTTGGCGCTGTTGATCTCCTTCCTTGCCGTAAACGGAATCCAGATCTAAGGAAAAGAAGTTTGGTTTGGAATTGATGAAAAGGAGACAGCGATAAATGAGCGGATTAGATAAAATGAAATCCCGGATTTTTGAGGAGGCAGAGCAGTCCGCGGCAGAACTTCTCGATCAGGCAAAAAAAGAGGCGGAAAAGATCGTCAAAGAGGCGGTTGGAAAAGCCGGGGCAGAAGCGGAAACGATCCGTGTAAGGGCCGCGGCTGATGCGAAGGAATATGCGAAACGAGTGGAATCATCCGCAGATATGAACAGGAAACAGGCTCTTTTGGCGGCAAAGCAGGAAGTGATCCGCACCGTACTTGACGCGGCGTACAGCCGGGTGATGGAGATGGACGACACGGCATATTTTGAAATGCTTCAGAAAATGCTTGATAAATATGTACTTGCACAGGACGGAGAGATCTGCTTCTCAAAGAGAGATCTTAACCGGATGCCGAAGGAGTTTGCGGAAAAAATTGACGCTGCGGCAAAAGGAAAGGGCGGAAAGCTTACGATTTCGAGAGAGACAAGAAAGATTGACGGGGGCTTTATTCTCGTGTATGGCGGGATAGAAGAAAACTGCACGATAAAAGCAGTCTTTGAAGCGAAAAGAGAAGAACTGGCAGATGAAGTGAAGAAGCTGCTCTTTTCGTAAAGAGGAATCTGCCTGGAAAATAACAGTCCGCATGTTCAGGAAAAGCGGCGGATTGTTACAGCATAAGGAGGTTTAGAATTGGGGAATACAAAATATACTTACGCGGTTGCACGAATCCGTGCGCTGGAAGTGGCCCTGTTCTCTGATGCGGTCATCGAGCAGCTTTTGTCCTGCAAAACAGCGGCGGAAGCGCTGCAGTTTGTTGTTGAAAAAGGCTGGGGAGATACAGCAGATCAGGATGATCCCGACGCTGTTTTAAGGCGGGAGGAAGAAAAAACGTGGGAAGTGATCAAAGAAGTCGCTCCGGATGCGAGCGTATTCAATGTCCTTTCTTATCCGAAACTGTATCATAATCTGAAAGCTGCGATCAAAGAAGTATGTACGGAAATTCGTAATCCGAATATTTTCTATGACGATTGTTCTATCTCAGGAGAAGAGATGCTTCGGATCGTGGAGAACAGAGAATTTTCAAAACTTCCGTCTCATATGGGAAGTACGGCGCAGGATGCCCTTGAAACACTTCTTCATACGAGAGACGGGCAGTTGTGCGATATTATGGTCGATAAGGCGGCGCTTGAAGCAATCCGAAAGGCAGGAAAAGAGTCCGGCGAACCGATCATTGAAAATTATGCAGATACAACGGTGGCGATCGCGGATATTAAGATCGCGGTTCGTTCACAGAAGACAGGAAAAAGTGCAGACTTTATGAGAAGCGCGATGGCAGAATGTGACGGGATCAACGTAGAACAGCTTATCCGTGCGGCGCTTGCCGGAGAGGATGAGATCGCGCAGTATCTGGAGGGAACCGCATATGCAGGAGGCGCGCAGGCGCTTCGGGATTCGGCATCTGCATTTGAACGGTGGTGTGATAACCGGATGATCGAGACGCTGAAACCGCAGAAATATGAGACGTTTTCAGTAGGTCCTCTGCTCGGGTATTTGATCGCAAGGGAGACAGAGATCAAGACGGTTCGGATCATTTTAACCGGAAAGCAAAATGGTTTTTCGGATGACGCGATTCGGGAAAGGATAAGGGAGATGTATGTATAAGATAGCAGTTATGGGCGATTACGACAGCATTTACGGATTCGCCACATTAGGTCTTAGCATCTGCCCTGTAAAGACCCGGGAAGATGCCGAGGAAAAATTAAAACAGCTTGCAGACGGTCAGTATGGGATCATATATATTACCGAAGCCGTGGCTGCACAGATCGAAGAAACGATAGAACAGTACCGTGAAAATACCCTTCCGGCGATTATTCAAATACCGGGCGTATCAGGAAATACAGGAGCGGGTGTAAGCGGTGTGAAGAAGACCGTGGAACAGGCGGTCGGTTCGGATATTCTGTTTGGAGGAGTAAGCTAATGAGCACAGGAGTGATTAAAAAAGTCGCAGGACCTCTCGTTATCGCAGAGGGAATGCGCGATGCAAATATGTTTGACGTAGTCCGTGTGTCGAATCAGCGTCTGATCGGAGAGATCATCGAGATGCATGGTGATGAAGCTTCGATTCAGGTATATGAGGAGACTTCGGGACTTGGGCCGGGAGAACCGGTAGAGTCAATGGAAGTGCCGATGTCTGTAGAACTTGGACCGGGACTGATTACAAGTATTTATGACGGAATTCAAAGACCGCTGGATGATATTATGAAGGTATCGGGAAACAGCTTAAAGCGAGGAGTGGAAGTTCCGTCTTTGAAACGAAACCTGAAATGGGAGTTTGTTCCGACTGCAAAAGTCGGAGATGAAGTCGAGACAGGAGATGTGATCGGAACAGTGCAGGAGACGGTTCTCGTGCAGCAGAAGATCATGGTTCCTTACGGAGTGAAAGGAACGATCAAAGAAATCAAGTCAGGCGAGTTTACAGTAGAAGAAGTTGTAGCTGTTGTTGAGACGGAAAACGGAGACAGAGAACTGACATTGATGCAGAAATGGCCGGTTCGCCGCGGACGTCCGTATAAAAAGAAACTTCCGCCGGAGATGCCGCTTGTGACAGGACAGCGAGTGATCGATACGTTTTTCCCGATCGCAAAAGGCGGTGTGGCAGCAGTGCCGGGACCGTTCGGAAGCGGTAAGACAGTGATCCAGCATCAGCTTGCAAAATGGGCGGAAGCGGATATCGTTGTCTATATCGGATGCGGAGAACGTGGAAATGAGATGACAGACGTTCTGAACGAGTTCCCGGAGTTGAAAGACCCGAAGACAGGACAGGCGTTGATGCAGAGAACGGTATTGATCGCAAATACGTCCGATATGCCGGTTGCGGCCCGTGAGGCATCCATTTATACAGGAATCACGATCGCAGAGTATTTCCGTGATATGGGTTATTCCGTAGCGTTGATGGCAGACTCTACATCCCGCTGGGCAGAGGCGCTTCGTGAGATGTCGGGACGTCTTGAGGAGATGCCTGGAGAGGAAGGATATCCGGCCTATCTGGGAAGCCGTCTGGCTCAGTTTTATGAGCGTGCAGGTCATGTGATCTCCCTTGGAAAAGACGGAAGAGAAGGAGCGCTTTCTGTAATCGGTGCCGTATCTCCTCCGGGCGGTGATACGTCTGAACCGGTATCACAGGCGACACTTCGTATCGTAAAAGTATTCTGGGGACTGGATTCTGCACTTGCCTATAAGAGACATTTCCCGGCGATCAACTGGCTGAACAGTTATTCGCTCTATCTTGATGATATGGAAAAATGGTTTAACGGAAATGTGGCGGAAGACTGGATGGAAGGACGCCAGAAGATGATGACGCTTCTTCAGGAAGAGGCAGAA
>CAJLUP010000140.1 GCA_905209865.1 uncultured Lachnospiraceae bacterium | reverse complement strand
TTTAATAAACGGTCTTGCATATGGTATTCCGGATTCATTCGAATATCCGATCGCATGAGCGATACCGGAATCGGGAACTCCTGCCACAATATCAGGATGCACCGAATCCCCGTCGCGTTTTGCAAGCATGCTTCCGCATTTATAACGCATCTCTTCCACATTAACTCCTTCATAAGAAGATGTCGGATACCCATAATAAACCCACAGGAAAGAACAGATCTTCATTTCTTTTCCCGGCGCAACAAGCTGTTCTACTCCTTCCGGGGTAATCAGATCAATCTCCCCGGGTCCCAGTTCTTTATACGCTTCATAACCGAGATTAATATATGCCGAGTTTTCAAATGAAACGCAGTACGCATCCTCTTTCTTTCCGACAACAATCGGCGTTCTTCCATATCTGTCGCGCGCCGCATAAATTCCGTCTTTCGTCATGAGAAGCAAGGTCAGAGAACCGTTCACTGTCTCCTGCGCATAACGGATTCCTTCTATAAGAGTTCCTTTCTTGCAGATCAAAGAAGCTACCAATTCCGTCGCATTGATCTTTCCACCGCTCATCTCCTGAAAATGGGAATGCCCTTCTTCAAATACTTTCTTCAGGAGTTCCTCTTCATTATTGATCTTTCCTACTGTAACGATTGCAAAACTTCCGTGATGTGACTGTATAAGAAGTGGCTGCGGCTCATAATCCGAAATACATCCGATTCCGAGATTTCCTCTCATCTCGTCTACATCCCGTTCAAATTTTGTACGAAAAGGAGCATTTTCTATATTATGGATCGCACGGCAGAACTCTCCGTTACCATACGCAGCCATTCCTCCTCTTCTCGTTCCGAGGTGGGAATGGTAATCCACGCCGTAAAACAACTCCAATACACAGTCTCTTTTTGATGCAACTCCGAAAAATCCACCCATTTTCTATGTGCCTCCTGTAAATTTATCAAATTCATTCTGCTATTTATCTTTCACCCTATAAAGGATACGGAGTTCCTCACAATAAGTCAATACTTTCTTTCACATGCTTACTATTATCGTTTATTATAGATATATATAAGCAGAAGTTCTATTCCGATCCTTTTGGACAACAAAACAAGAGGATGCCCTTTTTGACATCCTCTTATACATTAATCTTCCAAAGCCTCTTTCATTTTCTCCATAAAGCTTTTCTTTTTCTTCTTTTCGCCTTTTGCTGTCGCTTCATCATGCTCATGGAGCGTATTTCCTGTTAATTCATCAAATTTACGAAGCGCTTCTTTCGCCTCTGAACTTAATTTTTCCGGTGTTTGGATTACAAGCGTCACATAATGATCTCCCCTTGCCTGCGGATTACGAAGAGATGGCACACCTTTTCCTTTAAGACGTACTTTCGTATCCGTCTTCGTTCCGGGCTTCACATTATAGATCACATCTCCGTCTACTGTAGGTATACGGATATCCCCTCCGAGCACCGCCACTGCAAATGAGATCGGAATCGTAGAGAAGATATGAATATCCTGTCTCTTAAACGACGGATGTGACGAAACATTCACTTCTACAAGAAGATCGCCCCTTGGTCCTCCGTTTACGCCCGGTTCTCCTTTGTCTCGGATACGAACGCTCTGACCATTATCGATTCCTGCCGGAATAGAAACTTTGATCTTCTTTCGGGTTGCAATATATCCACTTCCCGCACATTTTGAACACTTCTCTTTGATCACCTTACCGGAACCGCCGCAATTCGGACATGTCTGTACATTTTGAACCGTTCCAAAAAAGGACTGAGAGGTATAAACGACCTGCCCCCTGCCGCCGCACTTCGGACAAGTTTCAGGAGAAGTTCCCGGTTTTGCTCCTGTTCCGCCACACGTTTCACACGGATCTTTCAATACGAGATCTAATTCTTTCTCGCAGCCAAACACAGCTTCTTCAAATGTAATTCTTATGCTCTTTCGGACATTCGCGCCCCTCATCGGACCATTACTTCTGCCGCCGCGTCTTCCTCCGCCGAACAGATCGCCGAAAATATCACCGAAAATATCACTGAAATCCGCACCGCTAAAGTCAAAGCCTCCGAAACCTCCCGCGCCGCCTGCGCCGCCGTCAAATGCCGCATGACCGAACTGATCATATTTTTGACGTTTTTCAGGATCACTTAGAACAGCATATGCTTCGGATGCCTCTTTAAATTTCTTCTCTGCTTCGGCATCCCCCGGGTTCATATCGGGATGGTACTTCTTTGCCAGTCCGCGGTATGCCTTTTTTATTGCCGCCTCATCAGCATCTTTGCCGACGCCGAGCACCTCGTAATAATCTCTCTTTGACTCTGCCATAATACGAATACTCTACCTTTCCTCAAGAAAATTCTACGAAACCGCTTTTACACGATCCCGTAGAATTTTTATTTTACACATTACCTGAAATTCTCAGACTTTTTATCACTGTTTCGTCTGATTTTTTAAACTTCTTTATAATCTCCGTCTACGACATCATCGCCGTTAAATCCTTCCGGAGCCGGACCTGCATCCTGACCCGGATTCGGACCTGCCGCACCTGCTCCTGCCGCAGCGCCTGCCTGCTCATACATCTTTGTAAAAAGTTTCTGTGCGCTTTCCATCAGTTTCTCTTTTGCAGCTTTAATCTCAGCCACATCAGCCTCTGATGTATTTTCCGGAGTTGATTTTGCCAGCACATCTTTCAATGCCTGCATATCAGCTTCTACAGCAGCTTTATCGTTTGCGTCCAGCTTATCGCCTACTTCTTTGATTGCTTTCTCTGTCTGGAATACCATTGCGTCAGCTTCGTTTCTTGTATCGATCGCCTCTTTACGTTTCTTATCCTGCGCTTCAAACTCAGCAGCTTCTTTTACTGCTTTATCAATGTCTGAGTCAGACATATTTGATCCTGCTGTAATCGTAATGTGCTGCTCTTTTCCTGTTCCAAGATCTTTTGCAGATACATTTACAATACCGTTTGCATCAATATCGAATGTAACTTCGATCTGCGGGATTCCACGCGGAGCCGGCGGGATTCCATCCAGTCGGAACTGTCCGAGTGATTTATTGTCTTTTGCAAACTGTCTTTCTCCCTGTACAACGTTGATATCTACCGCTGTCTGATTGTCTGCAGCCGTAGAGAAGATCTGGCTCTTCTTTGTCGGGATCGTTGGATTTCTCTCGATCAGTCTTGTAGCAACGCCGCCCATTGTTTCGATGGAAAGAGAAAGCGGTGTAACATCAAGAAGAAGGATATCTCCTGCACCTGCGTCTCCGGCAAGTTTTCCTCCCTGAACAGATGCTCCGAGAGCAACGCATTCATCCGGGTTCAATGATTTGCTCGGCTCTTTTCCTGTCAGTCTCTTCACTTCTTCCTGTACAGCCGGAATACGTGTAGATCCGCCTACCAACAGTACCTGACCAAGATCTGCGGCTGTAAGTCCTGCATCTGAAAGTGCGCGTCTTACCGGCTCTGCTGTTTTATCTACAAGATCTCTTGTCAGTTCATCGAATTTTGCTCTTGTCAGGTTCATATCAAAGTGCTTCGGTCCTTCAGCTGTCGCTGTGATGAACGGAAGATTAATATTTGTCGTTGTCGCTGAAGAAAGTTCCTTTTTCGCTTTCTCTGCCGCTTCTTTTAATCTCTGAAGCGCCATCTTATCTGTAGAGAGATCAACGCCTTCTTTTGCTTTGAAATCTGCCAGCATATAATCTGTGATCTTCTGGTCAAAGTCATCACCGCCGAGACGGTTATTTCCTGCTGTTGAGAGAACTTCGATCACGCCGTCACCGATCTCGATGATAGAAACGTCGAATGTACCGCCTCCAAGGTCGTAGACCATGATCTTCTGCTCTTTTTCATTGTCAAGTCCGTAAGCAAGCGCTGCTGCCGTAGGCTCGTTGATGATACGTTTTACATCAAGTCCTGCAATCTTACCTGCATCTTTTGTTGCCTGGCGCTGTGCGTCATTGAAGTATGCCGGAACTGTAATAACAGCTTCTGTCACTTTTTCTCCCAGGTATCCTTCTGCATCTGCTTT
>CAJLUP010000139.1 GCA_905209865.1 uncultured Lachnospiraceae bacterium | reverse complement strand
GCCGTAGAATCTTCCATCTCGATCACACGATCTGCAAATCCTTTCTTATCTAAATATTCCTTCGCTTTTTCTAATGACATGTCTTTTCCCTCCTGAACTATCTTTCTATTCTGCCTGTTTTATCCATAGCATACAATATTCTTTTTCTCCGGTTTCCGCATCTGTGTCTTCTTTTTGGATACAGAATCCTTCCCTTTCATAAAATCGTATGGCTCTTCTGTTTTTTGCATATACATTCAATTCCAGTTTTTCTCTCTTCTGTTTCACAAAATCTAGGAGCTGCTTTCCGACACCTTTTGAGCGAACATCTCCTCTGACAAAAATCCCTGCCGCATAGTCTCCGTCCAGTCCGATAAACCCAAGTATCTCTCCTGTTTTTCCGGTTGTGTCTTCTTCCTCCCGGACATAGATTTCCGCCTGCAAAAACATTGCCTTAACTACATCTTCATAGCGTTCCCAATAACATGGATCAATGAAATCATGTACCTCTTTATTCGAATCAAGCCAAATTTTTGCCACTGCATCCAAGTCATTTTTTTGAAATTTCCTGATCATCTCTTTCTGCCTCTCTCATACAATACCGCTTCCTTTCGTCTCTTCATCCTCAAGATTTTAAAACGACATCCGTCTATGTAAAATCAAACAAAGACAACTGATTGCTTTGAGGAAGATCTCCGAACATTCCCAATTCTGCCATCAGATCGATCACTGTTTTGCTGACTTTCGTCCGTTGCCTGAAATCATCAAGCGACAGATAGGGTCCGTCTTTTGACGCCTCTTCTACAGCCTCGGCAGCTTTATCTCCCATTCCTTCAATACTTGCAAACGACGGCATAAGTTTCCCGTCTATGATCTGAAACATCTTTGCTTTTGCCTTATAAATGTCGATCGGGACAAACTCGAATCCGCGGGCATACATTTCCTGAACGATCTTCATATCTTTTAATACGTCCTGCTCTTTCTTACTCAGTTGATCCCCTTTGCTTTTATATTGTTTTATATGGTAATTCAATGTCTCTTTTCCCTGACACATAAGCGCGTAAGAAAAAGCGTCCGCCCTGATTCCAAAATATGCCGCATAGTAGGCAAGAGGATAATTAATCTTACAGTAGGCAATCCTGTATGCCATCATAACATATGCTGCGGCATGGGCTTTCGGGAACATATAGCTGATTTTCTTACATGACCAAATATACCAGTCCGGTACGTCTTGTGCTTTCATCGCTTCTTCCCATTCCGGTTTCAGCCCTTTTCCTTTTCGCACACTCTCCATGATCGTAAATGCAAGAGCGCTTTCCACTCCTTTATTAATAAGATAGATCATAATGTCATCTCGAGTACAGATTGCGGTAGAAATCGTCGCCTTTCCTGATTTTACAAGTTCCTGCGCATTTCCAAGCCACACATTCGTTCCGTGAGACAATCCGGAAATACGGATCAGATCTGATAATGTCTGTGGTTTCGTATCCTGAACCATCTGGATAACGAAGTCTGTTCCAAATTCCGGTATTCCCAAACTTCCGATCTTACATCCGTCAATATCTTCAGGCTTGATCCCGAGTACGTCCGTTCCGTGAAACAGTTCAATTACATTTTTATCGTCAAGAGGAATCTCCGTCGCAATAAACGGATGGTCTGCATTGTACTCATTTTCCATAGCATCCGATGTAATATAGTCTTCCAAAGTACGGATCATCGTCGGATCATCATGTCCGAGAATATCTAATTTCAGCAAGTTGTGATCGATGGAATGATAATCAAAATGAGTCGTTGTGATCCCACATTCCATATCATTTGCGGGATGCTGAACCGGAGTAAACTCGTTAATATCATGCCCGTGAGGAAGAACGACAATTCCCCCCGGATGCTGTCCCGTACTTCTTCGAATTCCTGTACAGCCTTCCGTGATTCTTTCTATCTCACATTTCCTCTTTCTCTGCTCATGCTCTTCGTAATAATTACGAACAAATCCATACGCCGTCTTATCTGCCAGCGTACCGATCGTTCCTGCTTTAAATGTATGTCCTTCTCCAAAAAGGACTTCGGTATATTTATGTGCTTTTGCCTGATAATCTCCCGAAAAGTTCAAGTCAATATCCGGTTCCTTATCTCCCTTAAATCCAAGAAACGTCTCAAAAGGAATATCAAATCCCGCCTTCACAAGCTGTTCCCCGCACACCGGGCACTTTTTATCCGGCATGTCATATCCGCATCCTCCTGCAAACGCACGAACTTCATCGGACTCAAAATCACTGTAATGACATTTCGAACAATAATAATGCGGACTTAACGGATTTACCTCTGTAATTCCTGCCATAGTCGCAACAAAGGAAGAACCGACCGAACCTCTTGAACCTACAAGATACCCGTCTGCATTTGACTTCCAAACAAGTTTTTGAGCAATGATATACATAACCGCATATCCGTTTGAAATAATCGAATTGAGTTCTTTTTCTAATCGGGCGGAAACCTGTTTCGGAAGATCTTCCCCATACATCTCGTGAGCTTTTCTATAACAAATATCCCTTAACTCCTGATCTGAATTTTCAATGACAGGAGGACATTTATTCGGATTGACCGGGGAGATTTTCTCAATCATACCGGCAATCTTCACCGGATTATCTATAACGATCTCCCGTGCTTTCGCTGCCCCGAGATAAGAAAATTCTTCCAACATCTCATCTGTCGTACGAAGGAACAACGGAGGCTGCTTATCTGCATCATCAAATCCCTTTCCTGCCATAATGATTCTTCGATATACTTCGTCGTCTGGATTTAAAAAATGTACATCGCACGTTGCAACAACCGGCTTTCCAAACTTTTCTCCAAGTTCCACGATCTCTCTGTTGATATTCTGCAAGTCTTCGATCGAATTTACATCTGTGATACGCTTACTCTCGATCATGAACTGATTGTTTCCAACAGGCTGGATCTCATAATAATCATAAAATTCCGCCAAACGCGCGATCTGCTGGGCGGATCTTTTTTCGTGCACTGCCTGGTACAACTCACCTGCTTCACAGGCGCTGCCGATCAGAAGACCTTCCCGATGCTCATTCAACAGACTTTTTGGAATCCGCGGCCTCCTCGCGTAATAAGTCATATGAGACTGTGAGATCAACTGATACAGATTATACCTGCCGATATCATTTTTTGCTAAAATAATAATATGATTCGTCGGCATTTTTCGAATTGCATTTGTATTCCTGTCTCCGTAGCGGTTTACCTCTTTTAAAGTCATCACTTGATCTTTCTTTAACATTTCTGCGAATTTGATAAAAATTTCTGCGGTCGCTCCCGCATCGTCCACAGCGCGATGATGGTTTTCAAGTGAAATATTCAATGCTTTCGCTACGATATTCAATTTATATTTTGACAACGTCGGCAGAAGAACCCGCGCCAAAGCTACCGTATCAAGAAATGCAAACTCGTCCGAAAGTCCGAGCGCCCTGCAGTTCTGCTCAATAAACCCGACGTCAAACCCCGCGTTGTGCGCGACAAGAACACCATCCCCCACAAAAGAAAGAAATTGAGGAAGGATGACATCGATTGTCGGTGAATCCATAACCATCTCATCGGTAATACTTGTCAGGTTCGTAATCTCAAAAGGAATCGGACGTTTTGGATTTACAAACGTGCTGAAACGGTCGACAATCTTTCCGCCGGTCACTTTCACTGCCCCAATCTCTATGATCGCGTCCTGAATCGAACTAAATCCCGTCGTCTCAATATCAAAAACGATATAAGTATCATCAAGTGTTTGATCGCCTGCGTTTACTGCAATATCCGTCAAATCATCTACAACATAGCCTTCTACACCATAAAGGATCTTAAACGGATCCTCTTTATCAAGGGTTTCAATATAGTGATTTGCGTCCGGAAATGCCTGAGCCACACCGTGATCGGTAATGGCGATTGCAGGATGCCCCCAGTCATGCGCTCTTTTCACAATATCTTTTACTTCTGACACGCCGTCCATATCGCTCATTTTCGTATGGCAGTGGAGTTCTACACGTTTTACCGGGCTTAGATCTTCTCTTTGCACTGTGAAATCACCGATTTTTTTAATCCCC
>CAJLUP010000138.1 GCA_905209865.1 uncultured Lachnospiraceae bacterium | reverse complement strand
CCCGTTAATAAATGCGGTAGGCGCCACCTTAGCAGATTTTGCGATCCAAACATTATCCCCTCTTTTTTCGTATTCATCACTGCTTAACGTATTTCCGAGTTCTACGATAAATGAACTGATCTTCGGAAGTACTTCCCACGGGTATGTTACTCCGTCAAAGAGATCTTTTGCGATTGTTTCATCTAATGTATAAAGTTCCTTTACTGTCAATGCTTTCATGTGTCTTTCTCCTTTTCTGCCGTTTATCGGCTTTTTTTATAAAACCCTGCCGCTTTATCATAACAGATTTTTAACTGATATTGATTATTGAGTCCTTTTACTCCTACTGTCCTGTTCGTTATAAAACGATCCAGCTTCACCATATATTCATCCGGAGTAATACTTCCCTCCGCCACATAAGTAAGTCCCTTTTCCCAGCTTGCGGTAAGTTCCGGATTCAAAAGGGATTTAATAGAATGATCCACTACGTCAAATACCATCTCTCCCTGCAATGTCGGTGTAATGATCTGCGTCTTTTTATTCAGGGCAAGATATTTGATATGGATCAGTTTTTTTAAAATTTCCGCGCGGGTTGCGCTTGTTCCGATTCCACTTCCTTTGATCTGAGCACGAAGATCTTCATCCTCAATCAGTTGCCCCGCATTCTCCATCGCAAGGATAATGGAACCTGAATTGTACCGTTTCGGAGGCGAAGTCTCCCCCTCTTTTATGTCCAGCGCGCTTACCGGAAGAATACTCCCTTTTTTCAACTTTTTAATCGCCTCAAACAGCGCAGTGTCAAGATCCTGTTCTTCCGTCTGCTCCTCGTTTTTCTCTTTGTTCCCGTTGCGTTTCCCCTGCGGAACTCCCGCTACTTTCAAATAACCTTCCTCTGCCAGCACTTTGAAATTCGAGAAAAATCTTTCTCCGCGAATCTGTGAGATAATCGCAACTTTCTGATATACCGCAGGCGGATAGAAGATGCTCAAAAACCTTTTTACAATCAGATCATACACTTCATGTGCCGTTGACGCAAGTGCCTGCAGCGCTCCCAATCCTTGTCCCGTCGGAATGATCGCATAGTGATCCGTAATCTGCTTGTCATTTACATATCTTGTCTTTGCCAGATTTTTGTGACTTCCAAAAGAGAGAATATCCTGCAGATACGGCTGTGCCGCAGGATATTTCGAAAGTCCGTTCAAGTTTCGGCTAATCTCTTTTGCCACTGCTGTTGACAGAACCCTTGCATCTGTTCGCGGATATGTAACCAGTTTCTTTTCATATAATTCCTGTACGATCCGAAGCGTTTCATCAGGACTGATCTTAAACCGTTTTGAACAATCATTCTGAAGTTCCGCCAAATTATAGAGGAGAGGCGGATTTTTCTTTTCTTTTTTCTTCTCCACAGACTCGATCGTACACTGCAGCGGCTCTTCCTCTGACAGATATGCGATCAATTCTTTTGCTTTCTCCTCTGTCTTAAATCCATTTTCCTTATACAGATCAAATGATTCAAAATATCTTGAGCCTTTCACTGCCCGCCATTCTCCCTCGAAGCTGTGCCCAAACCCGTCAATAATACTGATCACACGGTAAAACGGAGTCTTTACGAACTCTCGAATTTCTCTTTCACGTCGCACAACCATTCCTAATACACAAGTCATCACCCGTCCTACCGACACGACAGAGTGTTTCGTATTTAAATAATTCGAAATACTGTTTCCATATTTCAATGTAAGCAGCCGCGAAAAATTAATTCCCATCAAATAATCTTCTTTCGCACGAAGATAGGCAGAGGCGCCCAGATTATCATACTCTGACAGATCTTTTGCTTCCCTGATTCCCCGAAGGATCTCTTCTTCTGTCTGAGAATCAATCCATACGCGAAGTCTTCTTTTGCCCGAAACATGAGCTTCCTGCTCTACAAGCCGGTATATATACTCTCCTTCTCTTCCCGAGTCGGTGCATACATAGATCGTATCGATATCCTCTCTGTTTAAAAGAGAACTGACAATCCGAAACTGCTTCGCCGCTGACGGAATGACTTCGTATTTAAATTCATCCGGAATAAACGGGAGTGTCTGAAGAGTCCATTTTTTCAAAGCCGGATCATATGCCTCCGGATAACTCATTGTAACCAAATGTCCGTAGCACCATGTGATCACCGCCTCCTCGGATTCCAAATATCCATCCGCTCTTCTTGCCTTTACTTTTAATGCCTTTGCGAACTCCTGAGCCACACTTGGTTTCTCCGCAATATAGATTGATTTCGCCATATACTGTATTCTGTGTTCCTTTCCTGATCACAAAGGATCATGCCTTTCTTTTTCCAATCGCACGAAATACCTTCTGAAAGATCGATCTTTTTTCTCTTTTTGCTTTCGGAAGCACTTTCGGCGGTCTTGCGTTCAGCGCCGCCTTCATAAAGGCTGCCTGTGCGTTGACTGCCTCCCCTTTTCTTTCCTTCTTCTTATATGTACCGTCATCTGCCATAATGCGGGCTTTCAGATTATCTGCCAGCATTACTTTCAGATCATGGATCAGATGTTTCTTAATTCCCTCATCATAGATCGGACAAGCAACTTCTACACGTTTCTCCGTGTTTCTCGTCATCATATCCGTTTCACCTGTTCCGAATACAAATACCCTCGGATGCTCCAAATATCTTCCTACAATACTTGTAACACGCAGATTTTCCGTATGTCCTTTTACACCCGGTAAAATACAGCAGATTCCACGCACGATCAAATCTACCTTTACCCCTGCGCAGGAAGCTTCCTCTACTTTCCGAATGAAATCCATATCTGTTACGGAATTCATTTTCATAATGATGCGCCCTTGCGCGCCTTTATGGATCTCCTCATCCATATGCTTCAAAACGCTGCGTTTCAGACTGAACGGAGAAACAATCAGATGATGATACTCTCCGTCCAGGTTTCCGATAGACATGTTTTTGAAAAATACAGCCGCATCCTCGCCAATTCCCTGATGAGCCGTCATAAGCGAATAATCTGTATACATCTTCGCTGTCTTTTCGTTATAATTTCCCGTTCCTACCTGCGTAATATAACGAATGTCGTTTCTGCTCCTATATGTAATCAGGCAAAGTTTTGAATGAACTTTATAGCCGTCAAATCCATACAGCACACGACATCCTGCCTCTTCCAGACGTTCAGACCAATCGATATTGTTCTGCTCGTCAAAACGAGCCCGCAGTTCGATCAGTACCGTTACCTCTTTTCCATTTTCAGCCGCCGCACAAAGATATTCCACAAGACGCGCCTTTTTCGCCAGACGGTAGATCGTAATCTTGATCGTCATAACATCGGGATCAAATGCCGCTTCTTTAATAAGCTGCAAAAACGGATCCATACTCTCATAAGGATAGGACAAAAGGACGTCTTTTCGCTTTACCTGCTCCATCACACTCATTCCCTCCGCAAGAGCGGCAGCAGGCTGCGGTGTGAACGGTTCGTCCGTCAGTGCTTTTTTCATTGACTCCGGTATCTTGTCTGCGATCGCAAAAATAAAACCAAGCTTCATTGGCATTTTCGTCCTGAAAATACATTCCGGCGCGATCTTAAACTTGTCGCAGAAATATTTTTCCATCTCTTTTCCAAGCGGCGCGGCTGTCTCAAGTCTTACCACAGCCATTCTGCGCCTTTTATGAAGCGTTTCTTTCATGATATACCGAAAATCTTCATTGTCCGCCAGCGCCTCGTCATCCGGTGCAATGTCCGCATTTCTTGTCACACAAATATAGTTTTTATCCGACACCTGATACTGTTCAAATACAAGTTCCAAATATTCCATGATCACTTTTTCCATACGGATGTAGCGCACATCATGACCCGGAAGATAAAGAACATCTGAAATATACGGAGGAACAGGTACAATGCCGAGCATAGCATTATTCCCCATCTTCAGCGTCGCCACAACATAAATATCCTTATTCAGCAGATGCGGAAACGGATGATTCGCATCAACAATCTGTGGTGACAAAACCGGAAGCACCTGCTCTTTAAAATATTTTTTAACATACTTCTTTTCCTGCTGCTCCAGCTCCTTAAAATCCATTCCGCATACTCCATATGGCTGGAGCTGTTTC
>CAJLUP010000137.1 GCA_905209865.1 uncultured Lachnospiraceae bacterium | reverse complement strand
TTCAACAAAAAGATAAATCAAAAAGAAAGTTGCCAACGATTACTTGACAGTAACCCTCAGGAGTTTATATTATATTAGGACTTGAGATAAAAATAAAAATACGGTATACTAAAAATATGTTGTGCCGCAGTGATAGAACGGTACAGACGATATTTTAACACTGGAGAGGAGAATCGTTATGGTACGATTTGGAAAAAAAGCTGCTCTTCTTGCAATGGCGGGAGTATTGACGGCAACGTCAGTTACAGGGTGCAGCGGTACGATTGATGCAGATGCAACAGTTTTGACAGTAGGAAAAGAAGAAGTTCCTCTTGGAGTTGTGAACTTTTACGCAAGAATGATGCAGGGTCAGTATGAGACTTATTATGCAGGCATGATGGGAACAACTGCGGAAGAGTTATGGACTCAGGATGCGGGTGATGATAAGACGTATGAGGAGTCGGTTAAGGACAGCGTCATGGAAGCAGTAGAAAATATGTATCTTATTGCTCAGCATGCGGACGAATATGAAGTTGTCTTGACAGAAGATGAACAAGAAGCAATCAAAAAAGCGGCAGAGCAGTTTGATGCAGATAATACGGATAAAGTAAAAGATGCAGTGTCCGGTTACAGAAAAGATATTGAAAAATATTTAGAGCTTATGACGATTCAATCAAAGATGAGTGAAAAGATGCGTGAAGGTGTGAACGAAGAAGTGTCAGACGAAGAGGCGGCGCAAAAGAGCATGGAATACGTTTATTTTGCGTATACATCTACGGATGAGTCGGGAGCGGTAACAGAATTAACGGATGAAGAAAAAGAAAGTGCAAAATCAACGGCGCAAAGTATTGCAGATCGTGCAAAAGCAGGAGAAGATTTCGCGTCGGTTGCATCAGAATCAGGAACAGAAGTGCAGAAAGCTTCTTTTGATGCAGAGAGCACCTCACCGGATGCGGCTCTTATTGAGGCAGCGAATGTACTGGCAGCAGAAGGCGATGTGACAGAAGTGATCGAATCTGAGTCAGGCGTATATGTTGCAAAATTGACAAGCCTTTTAGATCGTGAGGCGACAGATCAGAAAAAAGCGTCGATTGTAGAGGAACGCAGACAGGAACAATATGATTCTCTTCTTGAAAAGTGGAGAGATGATACAGAGATCAAAGTTGATAAAAAAGTATGGAAAAAAGTAGATTTTGAAAATTTTGGAGTAAAGATTACCACTTCTGAGGATGCTTCGGGAGAAGATGGAACAGCACAGGAGGAAAATACAGAAGAATAATCTGCTTACAAACGAAAAATGAATAAGATAAAAATCCGAACAGCCTTTGTGAGTGCAGAAGCTGTTCGGATTTTTTTGCAATTTCGGAATGTACCTTTTGGCACTTCCGGTGATTGTTTAGATGTATTCCAGTTTTTCAAAATACTGCATGAGAATGTTAGCACAATTTTCAACGCCGAGTTCAGAAGTGTCAAGGATCATATGATAGTCGTTGACATCTCCCCATGTTTTCCCTGTATGTTCATAATAGTAGGAAGCTCTTTCTTCATCTGTTGTTTCTACTTTTTCTTTTGCGTTGTCGTAGTCAAGGCTTTCTTTTTCCATAATTCTGTGTATGCGGTCTTCTTTGTCAGCGCATACGAAAATATTTAATACATTCATCTTGTCTTTTAAAATATCGGATGCACAACGACCGAGAATAATACATGGGTGCTCCGCAAGTTTTCGGATCGCCTCAGCTTCGCTTTCATACATGCGGTCGTTTAATTGTTCCTCAATGTAAGCTTTGTCATATACCGGAATATCGAGGCGTTTGGAAAGTTCTGCTGCAATAACACTTGCACCTGTTCCAAAACGACGGCTCATGGTGATTACTAACTTCATAAGAACTCCTCCTTTGTGACATTTAAAATATATCGGATACTATTATAACACTTCTTCGGCAATTTGTCTGCTGAGAGAATTTAATTCTTCAAGCTGAGCTTCTTTAAGAGAAGACTTGATTGTAACAGAAGCTTCTAAAAGACGCATATTTTTCATTTCTGCCACTTTTGCAGAAATCAGTTTTGTTGCCTGCGGAGCCCATGATCCGTTTCCGAGTACGGCGATGGTACGGTTTTGTAAAGAGAGCGCCTTCATATCTTCCAGATAGTTATCCATCAGCGGGTAAATTCCGTTATTGTATGTCGGTGAAGCAAGAACGATGTGGCTGTATTTAAAACTGTCGGAGATCAGTTCAGATACATGAGTTTTGGAAATATTATGCATGTGGATATTTTTTACGCCGGCTTCTGCTAACATAACAGCAAGAATTTCTGCCATATTTTCGGTGTTTCCGTACATGGAAGCATAGGCGATCATAACTCCTTTTTCTTCTGGTTCGTATTTGCTCCAAAGATCATATTTTTCCAAAATGTAATCTAAATTACTTCTCCAAACAGGTCCGTGAAGCGGACAGATCATCTGAATGTCAAGAGAAGAAGCTTTTTTCAATACATTCTGTACTTGCGGTCCGTATTTTCCGACAATGTTTGTATAATAACGACGGGCTTCATCAAGCCAGTCTCTGTCAAAATTAAGCTCATCGTTGAACAGATTTCCGTTTAATGCACGAAAAGTACCGAATGCGTCTGCAGAGAAGAGAATTTTTTCTGTTTCGTCATAAGTCATCATTGCTTCCGGCCAGTGTACCATCGGCGACATAATGAAACGGAGCGTATGTTTTCCGGAACAGAATGTGTCACCTTCTTTTATTGTGATCGTTTTGCCTGTCAGATCAAAGCTGAAGAACTGTTCGATCAGAGGGAACGTTTTTGCGTTTCCGATAATTTTTACATTCGGATAATGAAGAAGAAGTTCACCGATAAGAGAGCAATGATCCGGTTCCATATGGTTTACAACGATATAATCAAGATCACGTCCGTCCAGTACAGACATAACATTTTCGATAAACTGTTTCCCAATGGCATAGTCGGCTGTATCAAAGAGAACAGTCTGTTCATCTAACAGAAGATAGGAGTTGTAGGAAACACCTTTGGAAAGGGGAAAAATATTTTCAAATAATTCAATCTGACGGTCGTTTCCCCCAACCCAATATAAATCCTCTGTTACTTTTCTGAAACACTGCATTGTAAGATTCCTCCTAAATTTCTTATTGATAATTAATTGATAAATAATGATATAAGCTAAATGTTAAAAAATAGTCGATTTTATTCTAGCACAATAGAAAAAAAGTGCAACATTTATTCAAGGTAAAAACAGCTAATAATAAGAAAATTATATCGGTTCGGCTGTTATGAAAAATAAGAATTGTATCTGTGAAAAAAATAAGATACACTGTAGGCAGATCCTGTTATATAAAAACAGTCAGATCAGAAAAGAAAGGGGACGATAGAATGTTATTTGTATGTTATCCGAAGTGCACTACATGCATGAAAGCAAAAAAATGGATGGAAGAACAGAAAATCGATTTTGAGCAAAGAGATATAAAAGAAAATAATCCTACGGCAGAAGAGCTTAGGTCTTGGTGGGAAAAAAGCGGTCTTCCGCTGAAACGATTTTTTAACACAAGCGGAAAGCTTTATAAAGAAATGCAGTTAAAAGATCGGCTTCTGAGCATGAGTGAAGACGAGCAGATTGAACTGCTCGCCTCCGATGGGATGCTCGTAAAAAGACCGATCCTTGTGAATGGAGATCAGGTTCTGGTCGGATTTAAAGAAAAAGAGTGGCAGGGAATTTTTTAAATAGCCATGTTTTTCAAGCGTGTTGAGAATGTTCCGCCCTTCTTCCGTTCCTTCAATGATCCGTCTTGCGCGCACACTGTCGCCGATGTTGACAATTTCGATGGACGGATCATCTTCAAAGGCATCTTTTAATTTTTGAAGTACCGGATGTTCCGCTTTCATTCCGAGGCAGACGAAACCGTAGTCAAAAGGAAGTTCTTTTAATCCGTCGGCTGTTTCTACAAGGAAGTGATCCGGGCAGACTTCTTTAAGCGCAGTGTTCGGCATTTGTACTACTCCGTATTTTTTCATTAATGTATGGATGTCTACTTTGGAAACAGGATCAATTCCGTTTCCGATGACAGGCATCATCTCTACAATACTTACGTCAGCGCCGCGCGGTGCAAAGAATTCAACAACGTCGAGTCCGACAG
>CAJLUP010000136.1 GCA_905209865.1 uncultured Lachnospiraceae bacterium | reverse complement strand
ACGCTCTTCCGATCTACTGAACATAAAACCGTTTCTTGCATTTTGAATCCTTTTCTCAAATTCATCCGCTCCAAGATTTTTAATAAATTCATCCGGATCTTTATACGGATCCATGCGGATCACTTTTGCCGCTATCCCTGCTTCTTTCAAAATCGGAACTGCACGAAGCGCCGCTCTTGTCCCTGCATCATCGCTGTCATACGTCAGATAAACTTCCTGAACATACCGCTTGATCAAAGACGCATGTCCGGGGGTAAGCGCCGTTCCAAGCGATGCCACAGCATTCGTAAACCCTGCCTGATGCAAAGAGATCACATCCATATATCCTTCACAAAGCAAAAAATATGTTTTCCGCGATGTCCTTGCCCTGTTCAAACCATAAAGATTCCGGCTCTTATCAAATACCGCAGTCTCCGGGGAGTTCAGATACTTCGGTTTCCCGTCCCCCATAACGCGGCCTCCAAATCCGATCACCCGGCTGTTCACATCCATGATCGGAAAAATGACCCGATTCCAAAACTTATCATACACGCCCCGCCGTTCATCCGTATTGATCAATCCTGCCTGGCGGATCAAATCTTCACTGTATCCTTTCTTTCTCAAATACTGATACAGATCATCGCTATATTTCGTCGAATATCCAAGGCCAAACGCTGTAATCGTCTCTTCAGTCAGTCCTCTGTCCGTCAAATATGTATGTGCTCCGGCTCCTTTTTCAGACTTAAGCTGTACATAATAATACTTAGCTGCAATTTTATTCACTTCTAAAATCAATGCTTTCAAATCCGCCTTTTGTTTCGCTTCCTTAGAATATTCCATCTCCGGAAGTGCGATTCCTGCGCGGTCCGCCAAGAATTTCACTGCTTCCAAAAATGAGAAATTCTCATACTCCATCAAAAATGTAAATACATTGCCCCCTGCTCCGCATCCGAAACAATAATACATCTGTTTCTGTCTGCTGACAGAGAAGGACGGAGATTTCTCATTATGGAACGGGCACAGTCCAAAATAGGAACTTCCCTTTTTCTGTAGACGAACATAACCGGATATGACATCTACGATATCATTTCGCGTTCTTACTTCCTCTATTAACTCATCCGGATAGTACATGTTTACCTCCATAAAGAATGTCCTATATATTATATTCGACAAAACTTTTTGATTTCCTTTATTTTTTTAAATTTTCCATGCTTCTGGCACAAAATAATCCTGAACCTTCTTAACAGCATAAGAATCTGTCATTCCTGCAATATAATCGCATACAATCTGTTCTTTCTCCTCGTCAGCCTCTTCCAGTGCATCTTTGAAAATTTGCGGCAGAACTTCTGTATGCGCGACATAATATTCAAAAAGCTGTTCTATCATATGTACCGCTTTATCTTCCTCTCCCTTTGCCTTCGGATTCAAATATACATTTTCAAACATAAACTTTCGAAGCTCCTTCATTGCCCGTTCTGTTTCCTGCGACATTCGAATAACAGGCTGATCCATACTGTTTGTAATCACATCATGCACAAGTGTATTGAGCCGTTCTTTACAGGAACTGCCAAGTGCCTCCCTTAAATCTGCCGGAATATCATCCTCTGTCAGAATGCCTCCTCGGATCGCATCATCCATATCATGATTAATATATGCCAGTTTATCAGAGATGCGTACAACCTGCCCCTCCAAAGTATGAGGATGACCGGACGTTTGGTGATTCAAGATCCCATCACGCACCTCCCATGTCAGATTCAGTCCTTTTCCATCTTTTTCGATTCGGTCCACTACACGAAGACTCTGCTTTTGATGTGCAAAATGATAAACATTATTCAGCGCTCTTTCTCCTGCATGCCCGAAAGGAGTGTGACCCAGATCGTGCCCCAGGGCAATCGCTTCTGCCAGATCTTCATTTAGCCGCAGCGCTTTCGCAATCGTACGCGCATTCTGCGAAACTTCCAATGTATGCGTAAGCCGTGTTCTGTAATGATCTCCTTTTGGCAGAAGAAACACCTGTGTTTTCTGCTTCAGTCTGCGAAACGCCTTACAGTGCAAGATCCGGTCGCGATCTCTTTGAAACGCCGGCCGGATATCGCACGGCTCTTCTTTTCTCTTCCGTCCTTCTGAATCTTTACTCAATGTCGCATAAGGGCTTAAATACTCAATTTCCCGAAGTTCAAGCTGCTCTCTGATGGTCATAATATCACCTTTCCTTTAACCGCTTTTCGATTGCATCTGTTACTGTCTCAAGTACTTTAATCCGTGCATAATACTTGTCATTTCCTTCCACGATCATCCATGGCGCGTAAGAGGTGGATGTTCTCATCAGCATCTCATCAACCGCCTGCTCATACAAATCCCATTTTTCGCGATTTCTCATGTCTTCTTCCGTGATCTTCCATTGCTTTTCCGGGTTTTCCATCCGTTCCCGAAATCTGCGCTCCTGCTCTTCTTTGTCAATATGCATCCAAAATTTCACAATGACCGCTCCAGAATCCACCAGATCTTTTTCCATCTGATTTATCTCTTTGTATGCCCGCTTCCATTCTTCCTCCGTACAGAATCCTTCGATTCGCTCTACCATCACCCGACCATACCATGTTCTGTCAAAAATCGCTACATGACCGTCTTTTGGCATTGCCCTCCAAAATCTCCACAAATAATGGTGCGCTTTCTCAACTTCATTTGGAGAAGCTGTCGGATTTACGACATATCCTCTGGGATCCATTTTTTCTGTCAGCCGTTTGATTGCTCCCCCTTTTCCGGCAGCATCCCATCCTTCAAATCCGATTACAACCGGGATTCTCTTTCGATATAATTCCCCGTGAAGCCGCTCCGCTTTCTTCTGCAATTTATCAAGCTTCTTTTTATACTCTTCTCTTGTACAGCGACAAGAAAGATCCACTTTCGACAAAATTGATACTTCCGAAAATTTTTCATCTGCACACTGCGCCGCCTGTACCTCTTTTTCCTCCTGCTGTTCTGACAAATGCTTTTTCTGTGATAAATCAAAACCTTCTTTCTGCTTTTGTATCTGCTCCTTCATTGAACGTATCACTGCCGCATAGATCTTCGCTGTCGCAAACCGTCTGTCAGTTGCCTCTATAATCGTCCATGGCGCATACTCCGTATCTGTGCTGAATAACATTTCCTCCGCCATGGATGCATACTCATCATACCGGATATTTCTTTCCCGATCTCCCTGTGTAACTCTCCACTGAGTCTCTTTCTTTTTCTCTAATTTTTTAAACCGTTTTTTCTGTTCACTCTGATCAATATCAAGAAACAGCTTTATCATCAACGTTCCGCCTTCACAAAGCTGCTGCTCAAAAGCATTGATCGATGAAAAATAATCTTTTAGTTTTCTCTCATGTGTTCGCTTCTCAAATCGGTCAACCCAAACTTTTCGATACCAGCTTCCGTCAAAAATCGCAATCCGCCCTTTCTCAGGAGTTTTAATCCAAAATCTCCACAAAAACGGATGCATCCGTTCCTCTTCTGTCTCTTCTTTAATTGTATACACTTCAAATCCCCGCGGATCCATACTGTGAATCATTTTCCCGATCTGAAGTCCTTTTCCAGAAGCTCCAAATCCTTCAAATACAACTATAACAGGAATATCCAAATCTTTACACTCTCTTTGAAGCCTTCCCAATTCTGCTTCCAATTTCGGAAGACTTTCACGATACTCCTGCTTTGACATTGTTTTATTCAAATCTATCTTTTCTAACATTACTGATCCTCCTTGTGTTTATTCAGATATTATTAACTGTTTCATATAAATTATCGTAATTATATCATATAATTTAACAAAACAAACTTATTATATAAGAAAAAAAGAAAAACCCATCTTAGATTTTCCTTTTTTCCTCATAAAACTTTTTATTTTCTGCTTTTTCCAACTGTGAAGCCAAAAAACTGATCACTTTTTGGTTCATTCTGTTCAATCTGCAGAAG
Source organism: uncultured Lachnospiraceae bacterium (assembly GCA_905209865.1). Classification (GTDB taxonomy): domain Bacteria; phylum Bacillota; class Clostridia; order Lachnospirales; family Lachnospiraceae; genus Mediterraneibacter. The sequence goes on along the minus strand of CAJLUP010000136.1, from coordinate 229 downwards.
GTATGGAAAAATTCAAAATGTTTCCATAACATCTGCTCCATTTCCATGCGGTATTCTTGTACCGTCCTTACATCCGACAATTTTAATATGTAATCTGCTGATACATGAAAATACTTCGACAAATGAATCAATATATCTGATGGAAGAGCATTTTCCCCGTTTTCAATACGGCTGATCGTCTGTTGTGAAACATTCATCTTCTCGGCAAGATCCTCTTGTCTCAAGCCAT
>CAJLUP010000135.1 GCA_905209865.1 uncultured Lachnospiraceae bacterium | reverse complement strand
CCGCCGATGACAACAACTTTCTTGCCGGATAAGTCTTCCGGGTATTCTGTTACATGTTCGATCATATTTAAAATAGAATAAACACGGCTTCCTTCTTTGTCGATATTTTCCTGCAGTCCGGCGATCGGAGGCAGCAGAGGGGAGGAACCTGTAGCATTTACGATAAGATCAGGTTTTAAACTTCTGATGAAATCGACATCTGCTTCCGTATTTGTAAAAGCAAACAGATTTCGAAGCTTATTTGTACGATGAATCATATAATTCGGAAAGTCAGAAAGCCGCTTTTTATCCGGTATTTTTGAAATTTCGGCTGCAAGACCTCCGAGATACGGTTTCTTCTCGATGAGGAAAGTTGTGCATCCGACCTCGGCGGCTGTACAGGCGGCTTCCATTCCGGCAGTGCCTCCGCCAATAACGACAACATTGCAAGGTTTGGTGATTTGACGTTTCTTGTAGACTTCTCCCTCAGGAACTGCGGGATTGATCGTGCAGCGGATCGGACGGTTGATTCCGATTCGGTTTCCGGCGCATCCGATATTACAGGAAATACATTTTCGAATATCACATACGTCGCCAAATTCTACTTTATTTACCCATTCCGGGTCCGCAATCAATCCTCTGCCCATTCCGATCAGATCTGCATCCCCTTTAGAAAGGATCTCATCTGCGACACGTGGATCACGAATATTACCCATTGTCACGCAAGGTTTTCCAAAACGCTCTTTTACGGCACGAGCCATGTAAGATCTCCAGCCGTCTGGAAAATGGTTTGAGTCAATCTGGTACTGGATCGATCCATTTAATCCACAGGAAACATCGAGTACATCGGCTTCTTCCTGCATATACTGTAAATATTCGAGACAGTCGTCCAGTGTATTTCCTCCTTCTAAAAATTCATCGGCGCTCACTCTGAGGAAAATCGGGAAGAACGGTCCGACTTGGCGGCGTACTTCTTCTAATACAAGACGGGCAAATCGTGCACGGTTTTCGGCAGATCCTCCGAATTCATCGGTGCGCTTGTTTGTGAGCGGAGAGAGGAACTGGCTTAACAGGTAGGAATGTCCGGCGTGGATTTCTACAGTATCAAATCCTGCGATCTGTGCCCGTTTTGCAGCTTCTCCGTATTTTTTTACAATTCTCAGGATCTCTTCTTTCGTAAGAGGGCGGGGAATTTCGCCGCCTTCTTTTGACGGGATGTCTGAGGCAGATACAGGCTGCATATTTGTACGTGCAGACTGAGCGGACGCTCCTGCGTGATTTAACTGGATACCGATGCAGGTACCGTGTTTGTGAATCGTTTCTGTTAATTTAAAAAGACGCGGAATGTAATTGTCATGATCGATTCGAAGCTGCGTTGTTCCATTGGATCCTTCCGGAGAATCGATACTTGCGTTTTCTACCATAATAAGTCCTGTTCCGCCTTTGGCTCTCTGTTCATAATAATTAATATGGAGGAAACTCATTTCTCCGCTTTGTTCTCCGTAGTTTGTCCCCATAGGTGTCATCATGATCCTGTTTTTTACAGTCATACGGCGGACTGTGAAAGGTTCAAAAATGTGTTTGTAATCTTTTTTCATAGCTGATCTCCTGTTATTTTTTTTGATAAATAGGATGTTTTAATAATTATGTGTGTAATGGATGCTAAAGTTAAATAAGTATAAATATTCAAAAATGAATGTGGAGAGTGTTTGATATTAGATTAACAATCTGTTTACGGTTCACATTATAAAGAAAAAAGGAATGTACAACAAATGAATATTTATCGAATAATCTATAGATATTATCTATGATTTGTGTTATTTTATACAAAACAAAGATCAAAAGGAAAGAGGGCAGGAAGATGAATCTGAATCAGTTATATTATTTTTCCAGGCTGGCACAGATCGAACATTATACAAAAGCAGCAGAACAGTTGAATCTGTCGCAGCCAAGTCTAAGTCATGCAATCCGTTCTTTGGAAAAAGAATTAGGGACACGGCTGTTTGAGAAGCAGGGGCGTGGCGTTACATTGACAAAATATGGAAAACTTTTCTGCGGATATGTAGACGAGGCGCTCGAAACATTAGAACAGGGTGTGAAAAAAGTAAAGTCATTGACCGGAGAGACAGAAGGAGTCATTGAAGTGGCGTATATCTATACGCTTGGAAGTGAGTTTGTTCCCAGACTTGTGAGCGATTTTATCAGGACATATGAAGAATTGAATGTAAAGTTTCATTTTACGGTTGGAAATACATCTGAAATCGTAGAGGGCCTTAAAAATGAAAAATTTGATCTTGGATTTTGTTCTATGACGGAAAATGAACCGGAAATTTGTTTTACGGCAGTCGGAACAGAAAACCTTGTCGTAGTTGTACCGAAAGGACATCCTCTTGCAGGGAAAGACTCGGTTGATCTGGAGCAGACAGCAGCATATCCGCAGATCTTTTATACGAAGAACAGCGGTCTTCGTCCGGTTGTGGACCGGATGTTTGAACAGGCAAAGCTCCGTCCGATTATTGCTTATGAGATTGAGGAGGACGGGTGCATGGCAGGATTGGTGGCGCAAAATTTCGGGATTGCCGTTATGCCGAAAATTCCGATTTTGAATCAGCTTGATCTGGAAATTATTCCTTTGCGGAATCAACGGCAGAAACGGTATATTTACATGGCGCAGCCGGTTGAAAAATACAGTCCTCCGCTTGTGCACAAATTCGCAGAATATGTGAAGAAAAGAAGTGCATAATACATTTTAGCGGGCATCTTTCTTTATAAAAGAAATAAAATTTTTTACAGCCGGTATTTGATAATGGTCTTTTAAATAGGCCAGGTATACCGTGTGGAATAAGGAAACATCGCTTAGAAGAAGCCGTTCCAGCGGAAAATGACGCAGTGTATCAACATTTGCAACGAAAGCAATGCCGAAATTTTCCGCGACAAGGGAAGCAATCGCATTTTCGTCAGGAGATTCGCAGGTGATGTTCGGATTTACAGAATAAGAATTGTAAATCTGATTGGTGAATTTCCCAAGTCCGGAAGTTTTATCGTATCCGATGAGAGGGTAGTTTTCCAAATCGCGGAGGCACACTTTTTCCTTCAGAGACAGTGGATGTCCGATGGGCGTGATGACGATCATTTCCTGTCGGATGATCGGAACAAACTGGATATCAGGTTCATTTTCTACATAAGATCCGAAGATTACATCGTAGATTTCTTCTTTCAATCCCTTGATCATTTCACCGGTATGGGATTGATGAAAATTAAAAGTGATGTCCTTGTTTTTTGCTTTGCTTAAAAAGCGGCGTACAGTATGAGGAATGTACCGTTCAGCAAGCGGAAAGACGTAAGCGATATCTACATGTCCGGCATTGCCGGATAATTTTTTCATTCGCTCTTCGGCAATTTTTACTTCTGATAAAATTTTATCTGTATGTTCTAAGAAAATTTTTCCATATTTTGATAATGTGACGGTACGTCCCTGACGTTCAAACAGTAAAACTCCGAGTTCTTCTTCTAAGTTCGATATGGAACGGCTCAGACTTGGCTGAGAAATATTCAGTTGTTCTGCGGCGAGGCGAAAGTGCTGAGAACGTGCGACCTGCCGGAAGTAGAGCAGTTGGTTTAAGGTCATAAATATCTCCTTTCAAAAGCGGTTAAAGAAATTAGTTATAGTGTACCATAATTGATAGCAAAAAACTATTAAAAATCAAAAAAATATGTATTAGAAGTATGAAGAGTGAAGTCGTATAATAGAGGCGGAGAGATTGTTTGATATTTAACAAACGTTGTGAAAAGAAAAATAATCATTTGAGATTAAAACAAAAAGGAGAAAAAATTATGGCAGAAAGAATTACAGGACATACAGAATTGATCGGACTTATGGCTTATCCGATTCGTCATTCAAGTTCACCGGCAATGCACAATGAAGCATTTGCAAAATTAGGTTTAGATTACGCGTATCTTGCTTTTGAAGTTGATAATGATACATTGGAAGATGCGGTAAAAGGACTTCGTGCATTAAAAATGAGAGGTTCGAATGTGTCTATGCCGAATAAAACAGTTGTGCACAAATATTTGGACAAGCTTTCTCCGGCAGCAGAAATGTGCGGGGCGGTCAATACGATCGTAAATGACAACGGTGTTTTGACAGGTCATATTACGGATGGAATCGGATACATGCAGTCATTAAAAGATAATGAAATTGATGTGATCGGAAAGAAAATGACGATTGTCGGAGCAGGCGGCGCGGCGACAGCGATTGAGATTCAGGCGGCTCTTGACGGAGTAAAAGA
>CAJLUP010000134.1 GCA_905209865.1 uncultured Lachnospiraceae bacterium | reverse complement strand
GCTTGTTCAAGAAATTCAATTCTTGTTTTTCCTTCTGCCCGACATTTTTTGTATGTGTCAAGCAGTTCATCATAAGAAGTCTCTCCCTCTCCGATATAAAACAAATCAAAAAATTCTGCAAGAGGTTCAGGGTTATATGCACAGGGACCTCCTCCGATCACGATTGGATCGTTTTCGGTACGGTCGCATGAATGCATCGGAATTTGACTCAACTCTAAAATCTGCAAAATATTTGTATAACACATCTCAAATTGAATTGTAATTCCTAAAAAGTCAAATTCCCTGATTGGATCCTGAGACTCCAGTGCAAAGAGAGGGAGTTTTTCTTTGCGCATAATTTTGTCAAGATCTGTCCATGGAGAATAAACACGTTCACACCAGACATCGTCTCTTCTGTTAAACATATCATATAAGATCTGAATACCGAGATGTGACATTCCTATCTCATAAACGTCAGGGAAGCACATCGCAAAGCGGATATCGATCTGATCCTTGTCCTTCATCACCGAGTTCACCTCATTCCCAATATAGCGGGCAGGCTTTTCGATATTTAATAAAATATCATCAGTTAAAGCTAATTTTCTCATAATTTTCCTTTCGTTTTTATTTAACATATACAAAAATCAACTTTCTGTTCTTTTTCGATTTCGCAGAATACCTTCTGAAACAGTACTCCAGACCGCAATATTATATACTTTTTGAGAAAGGAGTTCAAGGAAATATAAAAAATAGAACCTTTAAAATCTTTTCATTTTTACAGCTATTTTTATATTTGTACTGAAATGAATGTGATAATCTAAATTTTTATAAATCTTTCCATACTTCCTTTACCGTTTCCATATCCACATTTCTTTCAATCTCATTTATGATTTTTGTACTGTTTACGTTTGCTACTTCTGTATGGTTCTGATCCATATATACGAAAAAGATAAAACAAAGAATGCCGATTACGAGCCGCATATAAAAACTGCCGCTTGTATCCTCGCTGGAAGCATTTTCAGACTGCTCTTTACAAAGATTTCCGTAGCGGGGATGAATCGGCGGAAAAGAATCACGGTCGCCGGAAAGTTGTTTTGCCTGCCGAAGCAGCTCCTTACGTCTTAGTTGTTCCTCGGTCATATTGTTTCCTTTCTCTGTATCCCTTTTTCATGATCGGATTTTTAAGAAGAAAAAAGCATAAGATATCGTTTTACAACATCTTATGCTTTGCCGTTCCTTTCTATACCGTTTTACAGCAGCAGGACTGCTTCTTATCTGTCTGCCAGTTCATTTATAATATCTTCCCATGTAACGCCGCGCTCCACCATGAGAACCATTGCATGGTATAAGAAATCTGAAATCTCATATTTGATTTCTTCCGGATTTGGATTTTTGGCTGCAATCACAATTTCTGTAGCCTCTTCTCCTACTTTCTTTAAAATTTTATCGATGCCTTTATCAAATAAATAATTCGTATAGGATCCCTCTTTTGGATTTTGCTTCCGATCTTCGATTGTACTATATACCGTTTCAAATACTTGAAGCGGATTTTTTGCATCGTAATCAGCACCTACAATCGTTGTATAAAAACAGGATCTGTTGCCTGTATGGCATGCCGCGCCGACTTGATCGACTTTTGCAAGCAGGGTATCTTTATCGCAATCGACAGACAGAGATTTCACATATTGAAAATGTCCGGAGGTTTCTCCTTTGACCCACTGTTCCTGTCTGCTTCGACTGTAATAAGTCATACGTCCTGTTTTCACTGTATGATCAAATGCCTCTTCATTCATATATGCCATCATCAGAACTTCATTTGTTTTATAATCCTGTACAATTACAGGTATCAGTCCATCTGAATTTAATTTAAACTCAGAAAAATCCATCATGCTTTCAAAGGATGTCATTTTAATCCCTGACTGCATACAGACCTCTTTAAACTGATTAAAATCCATTTCCATACTGCTGATAAACATTCCTGAAACACCTTTGACGCCATCGCTTTTTAAAATCCTTAATATTTCGCTTTCATCCATTGTATCTGTTACGACAACACAAGGAATTTCTGTAATATTTACAACGGAATTCAAATCAAGGCGATGCATAAATACAATTTCAGAACTGTATTTTTCAATCAAATGCTGTTGTTTAAAAAGCGTATCAAAATCATTTAAGGATACTGCTATTTTTTCTTTTCCGAAACGCAGGGAAACTTCTTTGATCAGATCGATTGAAACTTTTTTTGAAAAGTTAAGCATGGCGCGTTTTACGCCTGCATAAAGAAGTTTTTTGACATCTTCTGCTCTTCGGATGTTTCCGCCGGCAACCATCGGAATACTGATAATACGGTTTATTTTTTTGATCAGGTCAATGGACTCTTCATGTTCTTCATCTGAATCCGAAAGATCAAATACAAGCAGCTCATCTGCCCCATTTGTATTATACTGTTTTGCAAGTCCGATTACATCTTCTGTCAATACGGTGTGGTCGTCAAACCACTTTACCGCCTTTCCTCCTGCAATAAAAATGCAGGGAGTCAGTCTTTTATAACTCATGATTCATTCTCCTAATTTTCTTTTATTTGTACGAACCAGTATGTCAAGTCTGGCGTCCATTACAGCGCGCCTTTTGTAGACCATACTTCTGTCATTCTCGGTTCTGGAGAAACTGCCATATCAAGTGCTTTTCCAAACACTTTGAAAAGTGCTTCTGCCATATGATGATTATTTCCTCCGTCTAAGATTTTTAAATGCAGATTCATCTGTGCACTGTATGAGACGGCATAAAAAAATTCTTTTACCATCTCTGTATCCATTGTTCCGAGTTTATCTGTTGTAAATAAAGCGTCATATTTAAAATAAGGGCGACCGGAAAGATCGACTGCGCAAAGGGCAAGTACTTCGTCCATAGGGAGGACAAAATAGCCATATCTTTTGATCCCTGCTTTATCGCCAAGCGCTTTTCTGATTGCCGTTCCAAGAACAATCCCTACATCTTCAATCGTATGATGACTATCGACTTCAAGATCTCCGTTTACTTTTACCTCAAGATCAAACAGTCCATGTCTGGCAAATCCATCCAGCATATGATCAAAAAAAGCAATTCCTGTATCTATTTTGTTTTTGCCCTGCCCATCTAAATTAATAGACAATGTGATATCTGTCTCTTTTGTTTTCCGCGCACAATCCGCAGTACGTCTGTTATTTTCACTCATTACACTGCTCTCCTCTTCCTGTTTCAAAACGGACTTTTATCGAATTTGCATGAGCTGTCAGATGTTCCGCTTCAGCAAACCGTTCAATATCCAGATGAATCTTCTCAAGCGCTTCTCTAGAGTAAGAAATGATACTTGATTTTTTAATAAAATCATCAACTGAAAGCGGAGAGAAAAATTTTGCTGTTCCGTTTGTCGGAAGAACATGATTCGGTCCGGCAAAATAATCGCCGAGAGGCTCACTTGAATTCTCCCCGATAAATATAGCTCCTGCATTTCGGATCTTTGTCATCACTTCAAAAGGAGACGCAGTCATAATCTCAAGATGTTCAGAAGCAATCTCATTTGCAGCATCGATTGCTTCATCCATCGTATCTGCCACAAGGATATGACCGTAGTTATCAAGCGATTTTCGAATAATCTCTCCTCTTGATAATTGCTGGATAAAAAGTTCTGTCTGTTCAGAAACCTTTTCTGCCAGTTCCATACTTACTGTCACTAAAATTGCGCTTGCCATTTCATCATGTTCTGCCTGAGACAAAAGATCAGCGGCAACGTAGCGGGGATCTGCCGTTTCATCTGCAAGTACAAGAATCTCACTTGGTCCGGCAATCGAATCGATACTTACATGACCGTACACCGCCTTTTTCGCCAGTGCGACATATATGTTTCCGGGACCGACAATCTTATCTACTTTCGGAATACTTTCGGTTCCGTAAGCAAGAGCAGCGATTGCCTGGGCGCCTCCGATTTTATAGATTTTGTCCGCTCCGGCCTCTTTTGCAGCCACAAGCGTTGTCGGCGTTACTTTTCCGTCTTTTCCGGGCGGAGTCACCATGATGATCTCTCTTACGCCTGCTGTTTTTGCCGGAACGATATTCATAAGAACAGAGGAAGGATATGCTGCCTTTCCTCCGGGCACATACACGCCTACTTTGTCAAGCGCCGTCACTTTCTGTCCAAGGATCGTTCCGTCAGGTTTGCTGTCAAACCAACTGTACTGCATTTGTTTTGCGTGATAGGATTCAATGTTTTTCAACGCTTTTCTGATGACGGCAAGAAGGTCTTTGTCAATTTGAGCATATGCTTCTTCTATTTCTTCTTCTTTCACAAGAACAGAATCTTTGTCAAGACAGAATCCGTCAAATTTTTTTGTATAAGCAAAAAGAGCCTCGTCTCCCTTTTCTTTTACATCATCTAAAATCACTTTTACCTGCTCTTCGTATGCTCCGTAGCTATTGGGACTTCTTTTGAGCAAGTCTTCCA
>CAJLUP010000133.1 GCA_905209865.1 uncultured Lachnospiraceae bacterium | reverse complement strand
AAGTCCGTATCCGGCAATCGCAGAAGTCGGATTGAGCATTTCTCTCATTCCCGGACCTCCTTTAGGACCTTCATAACGAATAACAATCACATCTCCAGGATTGATCTTTCCTGTCTTAATCGCCTCTGTTGCCTCTTCATCGCTTTCAAAAATACGGGCAGGGCCTTCATGTACAAGCATCTCATCACAGACAGCAGAACGTTTTACAACACTTCCGTCAGGTGCAAGGTTTCCTTTTAATACAGCCAATCCGCCTGTTTCACTGTACGGATGGTCGATTGGACGGATCACTTCCGGATTCTTATTTTCACATCCGGCAATATTTTCACCGACCGTCTTTCCTGTAACAGTCATACAATCTGTATGAAGAAGCCCTTTCTTATTCAATTCATTCATGACAGCATATACGCCGCCCGCTTCGTTAAGATCTTCGATATATGTATGTCCTGCCGGAGCAAGATGACAAAGATTTGGTGTTTTTTCACTAATTCCATTTGCAAAATCAATTTCAAAATCCATACCGATTTCATGTGCAATCGCCGGAAGATGAAGCATACTGTTTGTCGAACATCCAAGCGCCATATCAACCGTCAGAGCATTTAAAACAGCATCTTCTGTCATAATATCCCGCGGACGGATATTTTTTCTCACAAGTTCCATAACCTGCATTCCTGCATGTTTTGCAAGCTGAATTCTTGCAGAATATACTGCCGGGATCGTTCCATTTCCGCGAAGTCCCATTCCCAATGCCTCTGTCAGGCAGTTCATGCTGTTTGCCGTATACATTCCAGAACAAGAACCGCATGTCGGACATGCTTTATTTTCAAACTCGCAGATTTCCTCGTCTCCCATCTTTCCTGCGGCATAAGAGCCGACCGCCTCAAACATACTGGATAAACTTGTCTTTTGTCCTTTTACATGTCCTGCAAGCATCGGTCCTCCGCTCACGAAAATAGTCGGGATATTAACACGCGCAGCCGCCATAAGAAGGCCCGGTACATTTTTGTCACAGTTCGGAATCATAACAAGACCGTCAAACTGATGTGCCATTGCAAGCGCTTCTGTTGAATCCGCAATCAAATCTCTCGTCACAAGCGAATATTTCATTCCGATATGGCCCATTGCAATCCCATCACAAACAGCGATCGCCGGAACCATAATCGGCGTACCGCCGGCCATCGCAACTCCCATTTTTACTGCTTCTGTGATCTTGTCAAGATTCATATGTCCCGGAACGATCTCATTATAAGAACTCACTACTCCGATCAGCGGTCTGTCTAATTCTTCCTGTGTCATTCCCAGTGCATTGAATAAAGAACGGTGTGGAGCCTGCTGCACTCCTTTTTTCACTGTATCACTTCTCATCATCGTATGCCTCTCTTTCACATTTTATATATAAGAACAGATCCGATCACCCATCTCTTTTGTCCCGATCTGCATATTTCCCTTTGACATAATATCAATCGTACGATACCCTTCCTTCAATACTTTCTCAACTGCCGCTTCAATCGCATCTGCTTCTCTGTCAAGATCAAAAGAGTACCTCAGCATCATTGCCGCCGATAAGATCGTAGCGATCGGATTGGCAATCCCTTTTCCCGCAATATCAGGGGCTGATCCGCCGCTCGGCTCGTAAAGACCAAATTTTGTATCATTTAAACTTGCGCTTGCCAGCATTCCGATTGAACCTGTTACCATACTTGCCTCATCAGACAAAATATCGCCAAACATATTTTCCGTCAGTATCACATCAAACTGCGCCGGATCTTTCACAAGCTGCATCGCCGCATTATCTACAAGCATATGTTCAAGCGTCACTTCCGGGTATTCCTTCGCTGTTTCTTCAACAACTTTTCTCCATAACCTTGAAGAGTCAAGTACATTTGCCTTATCCACACTTGTAACCTTTCTGCGGCGCTTCATTGCAATATCAAACCCGCGCTTTGCAATACGGCGAATCTCTGTTTCATTATAAGTAAGCTCATCTCTCGCAACAAGAATCCCGTTTTCTTCCACTGTACTGCGCTTTCCGAAATAAAGTCCTCCGGTCAATTCACGCATGATCATCATATCAAAACCTTGCTCCGCAATCTCTTCTTTTAACGGGCATGCTCCTTTTAACTCATGATACAAAACCGCAGGACGAAGATTTGCAAATAAATTCAAACCTTTTCTAAGCTGAAGCAGACCTGCTTCCGGACGTTTTGATGGTTCGAGCTGATACCATGGAGAAGTCTTCGCATCACCACCAATGGAGCCCATCAGAACAGCATCACTTTTTTTCGCTTTTTCCAATGTTTCTTCCGTAAGAGGTACTCCGTTCACATCAATGGATGCTCCCCCCATTAAAAGCTGGGTATACTCTATCTGATGTCCATAAACTTCTGCCGTCCTGTCAAGCACTTTCATTGCCTCATCTACGATCTCCGGACCGATTCCGTCTCCTTTGATCACACCGATGTTCATATCCATATTTCCCGTCCCTCCAAACTAAAATGTTACTGTTTATAATACAGCATTTTTATACACGTTTCAAGTATTTGCGTTCAAAAAATAGAGTGTACTCTGTGATTTTCTTAAATTCACGTACTAAAGCGATGAATTTAAAAAAATCAGGAAAAATTTCGAAATATTTTCAAAATTCTTCCTGACCTCATACTGCAAAATAATCGATGTAAAATTTACTTACAATCAATCTGCATTCGGCTTTTCAATCTGAGCAATCGCTGCCTTCTGCATCGGAATACGGCAGTTCTTATTATTTCCGAATTCTACAATGACATCTTCATCTGTAATATCGATAATGACGCCGTAAAAACCGCTTGTTGTCAAAGCTGTGTCTCCAACTTCCATGGAAGCCAGCATCTGCTGGATACGTTTCTGTTCTTTTTTCTGCGGACGCATAAGTAAAAACCACATTACACCAATAACTACAAGCCAAAGAACAAGCATTGCTACCATTTCACCCATAATTTCAATTTCCTCCTAACTTTCCTAACGCAATAAGACTACTATACACAACTTTCACTCATACTTCAAGGATATTTTTCAAAATCCCGAAGTTCCTTGAAGTCAATATAAATCTTTTTCAGATAATCTGTTTACGGCATCATGCCTTCCAGTTTTCTTTTTTTGTAATCTTTATACTCTCCTGCTTCGATCGCTTCTCGTATTTCTTCCATCATCGTATTATAGAAATACAGATTATGGAGGACGCAAAGCCGCATTCCAAGCATCTCTTTCGCTTTGAGCAAATGTCGGATGTAAGCTCTGCTGTAACTTCTGCAAGCCGGACATCCGCACCCTTCTTCAATCGGGCGATCATCCAATTCATATTTTGCGTTAAACAAGTTCATCTTTCCATGGTTTGTATACACATGTCCATGTCTTCCGTTTCTGCTCGGATATACACAGTCAAAAAAGTCAACTCCCCGGTCTACCGCCTCCAAAATATTTGCCGGAGTTCCTACTCCCATCAAATAAGTCGGTTTGTTCTCAGGAAGATGCGGAACGACCGCATCCAAAATACGGTACATATCTTCATGACTCTCCCCTACCGCAAGTCCGCCGACTGCGTAGCCATCCAAGTCAAGCTCCGCAATCTGCTGTGCATGTTCAATACGAATATCTTCGTAAATTCCTCCCTGATTGATACCGAAAAGCATTTGGCTGCGATTAATCGTATCTTCCAATGAATTCAGTCTCTGCATTTCTGCTTTACACCGTTTCAGCCATCTCGTCGTTCTTGCCACCGAATTTATCATATATTCCCGGTCTGCTACGCTGGAAGGACACTCGTCAAAAGCCATCGCGATCGTAGAAGCAAGATTCGACTGAATCTGCATACTTTCTTCCGGTCCCATGAAAATTTTACGTCCGTCTATATGGGAATGAAAATGTACCCCTTCCTCCTTAATCTTACGCAAAGACGCAAGAGAAAACACTTGAAATCCGCCGGAATCCGTAAGAATCGGTTTATCCCAATTCATAAAGCGATGCAATCCGCCCATCTTTTTTACGATCTCATCCCCTGGTCTGACATGGAGATGATATGTATTTGACAGTTCAACCTGTGTTTTAATCTGACGGAGATCATCCGTTGATACAGCTCCTTTGATTGCCGCAGCCGTTCCTACATTCATAAAAACCGGAGTCTCAATCGTTCCGTGTACTGTATGAAACCGCCCCCGTTTAGCCATACCGTCTTTTTTCAGCAATTCGTACATGTATATAACCTCTGATTTTCTATTTTTCAATAAATTTCAACCTGTTTTATCTTTCTTAATAATGAAGAACAACAGGTGTTCCTGCACTGAGCATATTAAATAATGCCCCTGCCTGATCTACCGGCATATTCACACAGCCATGAGAACCATATGACTGATATCTCGAACCTCCGAATGCCGTCTGCCAGTCTGCGTCATGGAATCCATGTCCTTGATAAGTGAACGGCATCCAGTAGCGGACATACGTTTCA
>CAJLUP010000132.1 GCA_905209865.1 uncultured Lachnospiraceae bacterium | reverse complement strand
GCAGGAAAGGGAATTATGAACCGCCGCGTATTTGATGAGAATTTTTTGATGGCTGTTGCAACTGTTGGAGCGTTTGTACTTGCCGTTTCTTCCAAAAGCGGTGATTATAATGAAGCAATCGCAGTAATGCTTTTCTATCAGATCGGAGAATTGTTTCAAAGCTATGCAGTTGGGAAAAGCCGAAAGAATATCAGTGAATTGATGGATATCCGACCTGACTATGCAAATGTGGAACAGGACGGAAAACTGGAGAAAGCAGATCCGGACGAAGTGGAAGTGGGAAGCATCATCGTTGTGCAGCCAGGTGAAAAAGTACCGTTAGACGGCATTGTTGTAGAAGGAAAATCCAGTTTGAATACAGGCGCTTTGACAGGGGAAAGTATCCCCCGTGATGTACGGCAGGGCGATGAGATCATCAGCGGCTGTATTAATTTGACAGGTGTTTTGAAAGTTCGGACAACGAAAGAGTTTGAAGAGTCTACTGTCTCCAAAATATTGGAACTTGTGGAAAATTCCAGTTCCAGAAAATCAAAATCCGAGCATTTCATTTCTAAATTTGCCAAAGTTTATACGCCTGCGGTATGTTATGGAGCATTGGCATTAGCGCTTTTACCTCCTGTTATACAGATGTTATTGCCGGGGCAGACAGCGCAGTGGAGCGTATGGATTTACCGGGCGCTCACCTTCCTTGTTATCAGTTGCCCATGCGCGCTTGTGATCAGCATTCCGCTCAGCTTTTTTGCGGGAATCGGAGGAGCGAGCAAGGCAGGCGTCCTGATCAAAGGATCGAATTATATGGAAACGTTATCACAGGCGAAATATGTTGTGTTTGATAAAACAGGTACGCTGACAAAGGGAACTTTTGAGGTGAGCGGAGTTCATCATAACCGTTTGGAAGAAGAAAAATTATTGGAATATGCGGCTCTTGCAGAATGTGCTTCTTCACATCCGATCAGTAAGAGTCTGCAGAAAGCCTATGGAAAAGAAATCGACAGAAGCAGAGTTTCTGATATTCAGGAAATCAGCGGACATGGGGTCACGGCCGTTGTCGATGGTCATGAAGTTGCGGCAGGCAATGGAAAACTGATGAAAGAATTAGGAGTAAAATATCTGGAATGTCATACGGCAGGTACGATCATTCATATGGTGATTGATAAAGAATATGCAGGGCATATAGTGATTTCCGATATTGTGAAAGAGCACTCTAAAGAGGCCGTTGAACAATTAAAAAGAGCGGGTATCAAAAAAACAGTGATTTTGACCGGAGATTCGAAGAAAACTGCAGAACAGACAGCGGATATTTTGGGAATCGATGAGGTGTACAGTGAATTGCTCCCCGGAAATAAAGTAGAAAAAGTCGAAAAGCTTCTTGCTGAAAAATCAGAGAAGGAAAAACTTGTCTTTGTAGGGGATGGTATCAACGATGCTCCGGTACTCACTCGCGCAGATATTGGAATTGCAATGGGCGCCATGGGGTCGGACGCTGCGATTGAAGCAGCAGATGTGGTATTGATGGATGACGACCCGCTGAAGATATCGAAAGCAATCAAAATATCTAAAAAATGTTTGCGGATCGTATATCAAAATATTGTGTTTGCATTGGTGATCAAATTTGCCTGTCTTGGACTCGGTGCATTAGGAATTGCAAATATGTGGTTTGCGATCTTTGCGGATGTAGGAGTTATGATTCTTGCAGTCTTAAATGCAGTCAGAGCGCTTCGTGTCCAAAATCTGTAAAAGCGGAGAACATTAATCCTCTTTGGTGATACAGGAAATGTCCATTATTTTTTCGATGATATGGTGAAGCGTCTGTGTTTTTGACGACGTCCCGGCGCGGTAATATGTTTCCTTACCTTCCCGTCTGGATTCGATCAGTCCGCTTGCACGAAGCAGACGTAAGTGGTGTGCGACTGCAGGGCTGCTCATTTCCATCATGGAAGCGATATTGATCACGCATTCTTCGCAATGGCATAAGATCCAAAAAATGCGGACTCGTGTAGGGTCACTTAACTGTTTGAAGATATCGGCAGCGGACTGAAAGGCTTCGATATCCGGAAAATGTTCCATGAGCTGGGACATCGATTGATTATGCTGATGAGGCAATGTGTAATGTTCCATAAGAACCTCCTGCTGTTATAAATTATATAAAAATCTTTGAAGATAGGGAAAACCAGCGTCTTGGGGCGCTGGTTTTTTGGTAAGAAAAGAACCGAAAGACCGCCCTTTGGATCTTATAATTTCTGCGGTACGATCTCCAGCCAATATCCGTCTGGATCGGAAATAAAATAGATTCCCATACCCGGATTTTCAAAGCAGATGCATCCCATTTCTTTATGTTTTGCGTAAGCCGCATCAAAATCGTCGGTTTCAAATGCAAGGTGAATCTCGTTATCGCCTAAATTGTAGGGGCGATCCATATCTCGAAGCCATGTAAGTTCCAGTTTATGAGGGGTGACTGCATCTCCGAGATAAACAAGCTTAAAGCTGCCGTCAGAAGCTTCTTTTGTGCGGGTTACAGTAAGGCCGAGCGCCTCTTTATAGAACTGTAAAGAGGCGTCCAGATCATAGACGTTTAAGTTGTTATGAGCAAAAGTAAAATTCATTTTGTTCCTCCTTATAATTTGTACTGAAGGTTTGCATTTTGTGCGAAAATGAGATGTGTCTGTACGACTGTTTTTGCAGAGCAAACAATCAGAAGATTTCTTTTTTAGTATGACTCAACTTAGTATAGCACAAAATATTGTCATAGCGTGTATATTTGTGGTAAAATGTAAAGGATTTTTACAGAGAGGAAAAAACGATGGAACGAGGTTTGATTCATATTTATTGTGGAGACGGCAAGGGAAAGACTTCTGCTGCGATCGGACTTGCGGTGAGAGCGGCCGGCTGCGAAAAGAAAGTGCTTTTTGCCCGTTTTTTGAAAAATGAAAATTCAGGAGAGCTGAAAATTTTGGATGAAATTTCGGAAATCGAAGTTATTCATCTGGAAAAATCACATGGTTTCTATAATACATTGGCGGAAAAAGAGAGGGAAGAAGTGAAGCAGATATATGGAAATCTGTGGAATGAAATCTTGAGAAAAGTATCGGAGGAAACATATGATGTGCTTGTTATGGATGAGTTTATGGCGGCATATGGGTATGGGCTGATCCCGAAGGAAGAAGCGTTTCGCTTTTTGGAACAGAAACCGACAGGTCTGGAAGTTGTCTTAACCGGACGCAATCCTGACCAACGTCTTGTGGAGAAAGCGGATTATGTATCCGAGATCTGCAAGGTGAAGCACCCTTATGACCTGGGAATCCGGGCACGAAAAGGGATCGAGTATTAGTCGGACTCGGCATACGTTTGAAAGATAAACAGATATAAAAGCGAGTTTGTTTTGGACGCCGGATTGCGGATGAAGTTATTTGGCGGATATCTGTGAGGAAGTCAGGTGAGAATCCTGCACAATACCCGTTGCTGTATTGGAGGAGCGGTATTCCTGATGCCACTGCGGAATAAGATTCTGTGGGAAGGCGGAATATTTGCGTTGATCCCTAAGTCAGAATATTCACTTTCAAATGAGTTCGTAGATTACGGGATTATGATCAAGGAGAAAAAACATGTCAAAAAAAGAAAAAATCTTATTGAAAGCATCTATCGCATTTGCGGCGATATTTGCCGTAGCGCCTGTATCGAATGCGATGCATATTATGGAAGGATATCTTCCGGCAGGATATTGTATCGCGTGGGGGATCGTCTGCCTGCCGTTTCTGATCGCAGGTTTTATTTCATTGAAAAATAAAGTAAAAGAAAATCGGAGAAATTTAACGCTGATCGCAATGTCGGGAGCGTTTATTTTCGTTATTTCATCATTGAAGATCCCGTCTGTTACGGGAAGCTGTTCCCATATGACGGGAACGGGACTGGGAGCAATTCTATTCGGACCGGCGTCCGTAAGTGTGCTCGGAGTGATCGTTCTGATTTTTCAGGCGGTGCTTTTAGCGCACGGAGGACTGACGACACTTGGAGCAAATACGTTTTCCATGGCGGTTGCAGGTCCGGTTGTTTCGTTTGGAATTTATAAATTATGTCAAAAATTGAACATGAACCGAAGAGTCGGCATCTTTTTCGCTGCTTTTTTGGGAGATCTGTTTACATATTGCGTGACAAGCATCCAGCTTGCGCTTGCTTATCCGTCCGAGGCAGGAGGAATCGGGGCGTCGGCGGTAAAGTTTCTCGGGGTGTTCGCACCGACCCAGATTCCTCTTGCCGTGATTGAAGGATTTCTTACAGTTGTGATCGTGATCGGATTAGAGACATATGCAAAGCCGGAGCTGAGAAGCATAGGATTCTTCAAAGAAAAAAAGGAGGAAAAGTAGGATGAGTAAAAATAAAAAAACAGTAATTCTATTATTGGTCGCGGTTGTATTGATTGCGGTTGTTCCTCTTTTTGCCTTAAAAGAAGCAGAGTTTGGCGGTTCAGATGATGCGGGCAGCGTGATGGTGGAAGAAATACATGGAGAATATGAACCATGGTTTACCCCTGTTTTGGAAACTGCCTTAAATCGGGAACTTCCGGGGGAAGTAGAAAGTCTTATTTTCTGCATTCAGACAGGAATCGGAGTCGGAATCATTGCCTTTCTAATGGGAAGGTTTGTGGAACGCAAGAAATGGACGGACAAACTGGGAGAACAGGCATATGAAACATTGCAGGAAAAGTAAAATGAGTAGAATGGTTTTGGAAT
>CAJLUP010000131.1 GCA_905209865.1 uncultured Lachnospiraceae bacterium | reverse complement strand
CCTTGGAGAGGGACTATAAACACTACTACTTTATAATACGAGGGAATGAAAAAAGTGATTTGAAGGAAGTAAGCAGTGTAAAAGTAATACGGTCAGATACAGAATCAGCAAATAATTATGTTATCTGCAGTCGTATATGCCAGCAGATGTTAATTGCAGATTTGGTAATTGTTGATGTTTCATGGCAGAATCCGAATGTATTTTATGAATTTGGTATCGCGGTAGCATTGGGAAAACTGATATTGCCGATTTGTTATAGCGAAAGTTTTTATAAAAGATCATTGCCTGAGGAATTAAAAAAGAAATTAAATGCAGAGAAGGTGAAGCAAGAAGACAAAGAGGTTGAACATCATATCGGATGCTTTCCATGGAGAAAGCAATTATTTGAGTATTATGGGATACGGTATAAGAGAGAAAGGGCAAAAACAAAATATATTGACTTTGAAAAAGCAATAAAGAGACAGTATGGGTTTTCGGATATACAGTATAATCGCTTTCCTTATGATGTTATTATTTCCAACACAGGCGGAAAACCAGGTTCAAAGAAAATTGGTCAACGTATTTATGAGAAGTTGATGAGGCAGTATAATGAAAAAGAATCTGATTGTAATACGGCTATTATATATACGATGGAGGGTATTCTCAATGAAGAACAAGTCGGTCTGTGTATTATAAATTATTATAAAGATGTAGTAGAGGGGATGAGAAATGAAAAATGTTTTTGTGGAGAAAGGGTTGGAGTACTTGTGCAAGGCAATCAAATTCCTGAGCAAGATAAAGATGTCTCAGAGAATTATAATTTGTTGTACAGTATAGCTGAAATTACAAGAACAGGTGTCAATCAGGCAACATATCAGGTTTCAAAAGAAAAAATAAAGGCAGAAGACACATTTTCTTTGCAGGTGCTGAAAGAATTAGAAGAGGAAATAAAAAGATATGAAGCTAAGAAAGAAAATGAAGATTTTACAGATGTGCACAAAGAGGATATTGGACGTTTTGTTAAAAATTATATTGGAAACAGAGGCCTTCTCGTATATCCAGATAATCCAGTCTATGTAGATCGAATGAAGAATGGAATTGACAGTAATCTTTTGGAAGATGAAGAGGTGAAGCGGCGTTCGGAGAAGGAGAAAAAAGCTTTTTGTTTATTTCATGTGATGATGAAAACATTACAGTATACGAATCAGATTGTGGTAGATATTACGAATAATAGTCTTCAGTCTCTTTTTTGGCTGGGCGCGGCACATGGGGCAGAGGTTCATGCAGTCACAGTAATTCATGAAGCTTCAGAGTATGAGCAGAGTGTAGATCAAGAATATAAACAGAGTCGAAATGTATTTGATGTGTCCGGATTATGGGCGGCAATTCATTATACACATGACACAGAAGGATTTTACAGGCAGTTGAATCTTGTGCAAAAAGGAATAGAACAAAATTCAAAATTAGTATTGCGAAATGTGGAGTCTTTTGAAACATACCTTGAGAGGTATGAAAAGAGTAAGAACAAGAATATTGAAAGTGAGAGCAAAGAAAGTGCAGAAATCACATATGTGGATGATAAAGCAGAAGGGACTCAATTACTATTCAAACAATGGCTCAATTATAAGGAGAAAAAGCAGCGAGAGCTGTTGGAATTTTATTATAGGAATAGGTTTTGGAAACCGATGCTGCGTTACAATCGACTTCGGATTTATTTGCCGCAACGAGAGGTGTGTAAAGAAAAAAGCACTTTTTTAGGGGTAGAAAAGTGGAATATGGCTGCCGTTTCTTCATTGACGCATTATTTGTCTAAGCATTCTGTGATCGGAGAATATAGGGTGATTCAGCTTCCGGATAAAAAGCAGGATCGTGAAGCTAGAAATGTGAATTATATTGCGCTTGATACCCCTGTAAAACCGATGGGAAAAAGTTTGCCGGAATATATTTGGGAAAAACAGTCGGAGAGAAAGAACGGACAGAAAAAAGTGGTAGAACTTCACAAATGTAAGGAAGAAAGCGAATGTGTAAGTGCGGTTGCGTGTGAAAGAGAAAAAGAGAAGACATGTCTGTTTGGCACTGGGCAGAGAAGATTTGTTAAATTAGGCAAAGAAGGTTCGGACAGTTTCTTTCAGCATTTAAAGAGAGAAAGTGGAAAATGCATAGAAGCTGCGCAGTTAATCTTATGGAAAGAAGAAGTGGGAGAAAAGGAAGAATATCTGTTTCGTGTAGGAATGACGGGAACTTCAGAAGTGGCTACTTATGCGTTATCTTCCCTGTTTGTAGATGAAAGAAATAATCTGTTTCATTTTTTGAAATCAGAAGAAGTGCAAGGAGATGATAACAATAAGGATGACAGTAAGAAAGAGTTTTTATGCGATTTACAGCTGAAAATCCGTGAGAAACTGATTGATTGGTATCTACAGTGTTTAAATGATCGAATCTTCGAAATATGCAGAAATATGCGAAGAAAATGGGAGGACGGACAAAAGGAATGTTATTGTGCATTGGTGAAATATGCAGTTACAATGTATTTGAGCACAGTGTTATATCGATATTTTTTCCCGTTTTTATCGAAAAAAGATATACAGAGGATATGCAATGGACTGTATATGTTTATACAATCTATGAAGTCAGAGAGAATCAGTCCGTTTGCACTGGATTATTCGGCAAATAGAAACTCTAATTTTACAACATCAGTAGACAGAAAGATTGTAGAAAAGATAATAGAAGAGATACCTGCAATCTTAAAAAAAGTATTGGAACAATTTGAAGGAATCGAAGTTTTTTATGAGGTGGATGTTCAATTACAACCGGAGGAAGAAAGTGGAGATTCTAAATCTTTATGCAGGAACAAGGATTATTCTGTTTCAATTCAGGAGATGAAAACCGGTGACTCTATGCAATTAATGATAAATTTTATAGGACTTGATTCTAAAAAGTGAAGGATATAACATGGCATGGAGACGTTTGATAAAAGGATGGGGAGAGGGGGATATATGGTAATGAAGAAAAAATATATGAGAACATGGATATTTAAAAGTTTCTTTATCATAAAAAATACAGTTGTAAAATGGCGTGAAATGATTCAAAGTATTTTATCAATCTTAGGATCTGTATTAGTGGTGGCAGAAGCTGTTATGTGGATGCTTGATACAGTAATTATATATAAGAAGATGCATAAGTATGCGATTTTGTGTATATGCGGATGTGTAATAATAGCGTTTTTCATAAACAAAGTTAAATTAAAATATGAATATATGATAAATGGAACGGATGTTAAAATAACACTTCAAGTTACGGATGTGTTGAAAAATACGGGAACTATTGTAATTCCAACGAATACAACTTTCGATACTCTGATGGAAGATGAATTTATAAGTGTAAACAGCGTGCAAGGGCAATTTCAGGAAAGATTTTTTCAAAATAATTTAAAAACATTAGATACATTGATAGAAAAGGGATTACGTGGAATAGATTTTGAAATCTTGGATCGTAAAGGAAGTAAACAAAAAAGATATCCGGTGGGAACAATCAGTAAAGTAACGTGCAGAGGATGTCATTACTATTTTGTGGCAATAGCAGATGTAAATGAGTATGGAAAACCGGAGAATACAGATTTTGAAAATATACGGACGGTATTGAGCAGTTTATGGAATCAAATGGAAATAAGAGGGAATTTGGAAAATGTTGCAATCCCATTGATTGGAACAGGAAGAGCGGGAATACGAAATGTTACAAGAGAGAAAGTTGTAAAAGAAATCATAAATTCCTTCATGGAGTCATCAGAACAAAGAAAAGTTACTGAAAATTTGATAATATGTGTTCATCCATTTGATTTAAAGGAAAAAGATATGGACATCTATGAATTGAGCGAGTATTTAAAATATAAATGTAAATACGGTGAAATTTTCAAGTGACGAATAAAGAGGATGAAGTATGAAACTTACTTTAGATACAATTTTAGTTATTGTTTCTGGAATTGCATCTTGGTTAACAGCTTTGACCGGATTAATATTTGGATATAAAAGTTGGAAAACTTCAAAAGTGGATGCGGCGAAACAATTTATGGAGGCAGAAAATTCAGAGGAACTTTTTAAAGCAAGACATGCTATTTATTCATGTCAAGATATTTTTGAAGTTAAAGAAATATATCTTACGCAAGTTGCATCTCACTATCATTTTTGGGGATTGATGGTGAAGAAAGGTTTTCTGCCTAAATGGGTTTTTCAAGGGGAACCCGGGGAATCAGCGCTTCAATTATATAGTCTTTTAAAACCATATATTGATAAAAGAAGAGATGAGAAGAAATCATATGCCGAAAATTATATTTGGCTTATTTCCAAAATAGAGCAGATGAAATAGTGAAAGCAATACAGAAACTGGATGAAGTTTGTATTGCCGGAAAAAAGTATGATGTGAAAAACAGTGATAAAAGATTAGAAGTAGCTATTCCTGCTAAAGTATCTGAAGATTTACGCATGTGGAGCGAATATGTTTATGAAAATCATGCAGTAGAAAAGGTGACAGTAGACAGTAGTATTAGAAAAATAGGTGTTAATATTGATTATGGAAAACTGGAGAATACAGGTGATCTTACGGTTATCGATGTTCCGTTGACATTATCGGCTGCATATAAATCAGTTGAATTGGCATTGGGCGTAGATTATATCGGCATTGAAGAGATTAAGGAACTTGCGAAAGAAAAAGAATTGAATAACTTTATAAAAACTGTGAAGAATCTGATCTTAGAAGATATTTTCACATTTTTGGTTACAATACAATCCATCTCTGAAGAGAATGTGAAACTTTTTCTGTAAATAATGTTTTAGAAGGTCTTCTATGGTAA
>CAJLUP010000130.1 GCA_905209865.1 uncultured Lachnospiraceae bacterium | reverse complement strand
TGCCTGGGAAGTAGTGACACCCCATTTATAATTACCTTCATCCGGCTCCATCTCTCCGATCAGGATCTTAAAAAGAACTGTTTTGGCAACTTCGTTGCTTCCGACAAAAGCAACTTTATCATCATGACCGAGAGTAAAGCTGATATTGTCAAGTACTTTCACCCCGTCGATCGTTTTGGAAAGACCTTCTACCGTAAGCACTTCATTTCCGATCTCACGGTTCGGACGGAAATCAATATACGGATACTTTCTGCTGGACGGTTTGATTTCGTCAAGCTGGATCTTCTCAAGAGCACGTTTTCTCGATGTCGCCTGTTTTGATTTCGAAGCATTGGCGCTGAAACGAGAAATGAAGTCCTGAAGTTCTTTGATCTTCTCTTCTTTTTTCTTATTCGCCTCTTTCATCTGACGGATCAGAAGCTGACTTGACTCATACCAAAAATCATAGTTTCCTGCGTAAAGCTGTATCTTTCCATAATCAATATCCGCAATCTGTGTACATACTTTATTCAGGAAATAACGGTCATGGGATACGACGATCACCGTATTTTCAAAATTGATCAAAAACTCCTCCAGCCATGCGATCGCGTCAAGGTCAAGGTGGTTTGTCGGCTCGTCAAGAAGAAGGATATCAGGATTGCCGAACAGCGCCTGTGCAAGAAGTACCTTCACTTTCTGCGGACCTGTCATATCTTTCATCGTTTTATAATGAAGCTCTGTCTCGATTCCAAGACCGTTCAAAAGTGACGCCGCATCGGATTCTGCTTCCCAGCCATTCATTGTGGCAAATTCTCCTTCAAGCTCGCTTGCCTTGATTCCGTCTTCGTCTGTGAAATCCTCTTTCGCGTAAATCTCTTCCTTCTCTTTCATGATCTCATACAGGCGGGCATTTCCCATGATTACTGTGTCGAGAACCGGGTATTCATCATATTTAAAATGATCCTGCTGCAAAAAGGAAAGACGCTCTCCCGGAGTGATCGCAACTTCACCGTTTGTCGGTTCAAGCTGACCTGATAAAATCTTTAGAAACGTAGACTTTCCGGCCCCATTGGCGCCGATCAGACCATAGCAGTTTCCTTCTGTAAATTTAATATTGACATCTTCAAAAAGCGCTTTTTTCCCTACACGCAGAGTTACATTATTTGCACTGATCATTACAATATCTCCTTTTTTGAAACTTCGTTTTTTGGGATATGTGATGCTTAACACGCACCAACGCTTATATTAACATACAATCCATAAAAAAGGCAAGGACTTATAGGAAACCTGTACGTTTCCTATATCCCTGCCTTCTGCTCCCCAATATCCGGATATGAAAAAGATCACTCAATGTCTGCCGTTCTCATCGCTATACACTTCACAGAAACGCGCAGCCAAAGAAACCGGCTCATCCCCTGCATAGAGATGAGAAACATCTCCCAGCTTCAATCCCCGGAAACAGGCAATTCCCTGCTCACGTTCCTCTGTCACTATCTCTGTCACCGATGTCGGCGCAAACGCAAAATACTGCCACGCCGCAAAAGGAGACATATTCCACAAATGGGACAGCAATGCACATGTGATTCCAAAATGACAGAAAAATGTCACCGTCTCTGTGCATTCCTTTTCCACTCTATAAGAACTTCCTTCACGAACATATCCGTGATCTGCAAGAAATTTGTCAAACTCAGAAGTCACTCTGTCGTACACTTCTACCGCATCTGAATTCCGGCATATATCAGATTCCCGCCACTTGATCTTATCCATACATTCACCGTGTTCTATCCAATAAGAAGGGGTGATATCCCACACGATCCTCGGCACATACTTCCCATCCTTTTTATCCGCAGTCGGATATGCCTTCTGAAGATGCACCGCCTGATTCAGATCGATCCTTGCCGGAAATTCTCTCAGCCATTCTAACGTCTGTGCGGTCTTCCCGACTTTGTCCAGACAATACTGCGCTGTGTCTTTCGCCCGTCCTAGCGGAGAGACATAACATGTCCCAAGATTCAAAGAAGCCGCTCTTTTTGCAAGCAGCGCCGCTTCCCGATGCCCTTTCTCTGTCAGCGTGTCATTTATATAATCCGGATCTCCATGTCTGATAAATAAAATCCTCACTGTCTATCTCCTGCCTTTCCTTAATATCGAGCGTTTTTTTCAGCCAGCGTTTTGCAAGTTCTGTCCACATTCCGACCGCATCTAATGCATCATAGATATACCGCTGCTCTTCCTCAGTCCATTTTCCCGGACGCTCTTTTAATTTCTGTTCAAACCACTCTTTCTCTGCTGTTGACATTCCATGCACTCCTTCCGTAAATACATGATGTGCGTACGGAACACCTGCCTTCCTGCATGCCTCGGCAAAAAGATAACTATTTTCTACCGAAACGGTTCGATCCTCCAAAGTGTGCCACAAAAAACACGGCGGCGTCTCTTTTGTCACATGCTTTTCGATCGACATATACTCCAGTTCCTCTTTTGCAGGCTCTTCTCCTAAAAGCGCCAAAAAAGACTCTTCATTTCTATACTTTCCTGATGTGACAACCGGATATGCAAGTATCTCTGCGTCCGGTCTGCATGAAATTTCTTTCAGAAGAGGGCTTTCCTCCTCTATATCTTTGAAATGGACACCGAGACTTCCGCACAGATGTCCTCCTGCTGAAAATCCACACACCGCAACTTTATCCGCATCAATCTGACATTGCTTCGCATAATAACGTACGATCCTTACCGCTCTCGCCAGATCTTTCAGAGGCTGAAGATGCAGAGGTTCTGCATCTTCGGGATTCACGCTGTATGTGAGTACAAATACATTGTAGCCCTGCCCATAGAACATCCTTGCAACAATATCGCCTTCTGACGATGACACTTGGCGATAGGCGCCTCCCGGCACTACGATCATCGCCGGACGGATCTGATCATCCTCATGCATATAACTAATCAGATAAGGAATCTCTCCGCCTTCCCTTTCATACAAGTATTCTTCCTTTTTCCAAATTGCCGTTCTCTTTCCTATCATTTTTCCACCTCTTTCTGACGATCGGCGAAAACGTTATACAGATCACTCCATCCTGATCTCTTCGCGCTGACAGCCTTATAATTCTACATCCGCCAGATACGGATTCTTTGTTTCATAAAATTTCTCATTTTCAACTGCTTCTGCCAGTTTCATATCAATCGGCATGCGTCCGAGCACCGGAACATTCATTTCCTGCGCAGCCTCTTCCACATGGCTTTCCCCGAATACTTTTATTTCTTTTCCGCAGTCAGGACATTTTACATGGCTGTAGTTTTCTACGATTCCGAGCACCGGAATGTTCATCTGCTCTGCCATGTTTGCCGCCTTCTTCACAATCATCTGTACAAGATCCTGAGGAGATGTCACGATGACAACACCATCTACCGGAAGCGACTGAAATACTGTCAGCGGAACATCTCCTGTTCCCGGCGGCATATCAACAAACAAATAATCGATATCCCCCCACATAACATCTGTCCAAAACTGTTTTACAACGCCTGCAATGATCGGTCCTCTCCAAATAACCGGAGCTGACTCATCTTCCAAAAGAAGATTGACCGACATAATTCTTGTCTCATCTTTTGCAATACACGGGAGGATCCCATCTTCTGTTCCCCTTGCCTTCTCATGAATTCCATACATTTTCGGAATGGACGGACCGGTAATATCCGCATCCAAAATTCCGACCGTATATCCTTTTTCCCGCATCATCCTTGCAAGTGAAGCCGTGACAAGCGATTTACCGACGCCGCCTTTTCCACTGACTACACCGATGACTCTCTTAATAGAAGAGTACTGATTCTCCGGCTCACGAAAATCTTCTTTCTTGCTGCTGCATGAATCTGCGTGCGCGCATCCGGCACAAGATTCCTCTGTACATCCATTTGTATTTTGTTCCTCTGGCATGATTTACTACCTCTTTCTATAATTTACTCTTTTTTCAGTATAACACATTCGGGCAAAATCTTGTACTGATTTTGCCCGAATATCGTTCGTCACTTTCTTCTCATTTATCTTGTCACATCATTGAGCCATTTATAACTGCGGTATCGCTTATATGTGATCGGTATTTTTATAATTTCATCACTCATAAGGATAACATAAACGACCGGAACACTTAACTTAAATACAAAGGCGGCAAGGAAACCGAATAAAATCGAACAGCACCACATCGTTGTCATATCAAGGATCAATCCGAATCTTGTATCACCGCCGGATCGGAATACTCCAACAACGAGCGTTGTGTTAATTGCCTGTCCGACAACAAAATAAGACATGACAAAAAACATGATCTTTAAATATTCCTTCGCTGTGCCTGTCAGTGTCAGCGCCGCAGCAGCCAAAGGCGAAACCGCAAGAATTACGGCTCCTCCTAATGCACCCATAATAACACTCAGTATGAGAAACCTTTTTGCATAGGCTTTCGCATATTCCGTCTTTCTCTCGCCGATCGTCTTTCCGAGATAGATTGCCGCCGCGCTGGACAATCCAAAGGAGACAACTGTCGCAAGCTGCCTTGCCACCTGTGCCACTGAATTTGCCGCTACGGCAGCGCTTCCCATATGACCGAGGATCGCCGTATTTGCCGCAGTGCCAAGTCCCCATAAAACTTCATTGACTACAACCGGAAGGGCATATTGCATAAAATCACGGAAGAGTATCTTATCGGTATGAAGCACATACTTAAACCGCAGCCTGATCTCCCGATTAAACAGGCGGGCATATACCGCAACAAGCACTACTTCCAAAATCCTTGCGCAAAGTGTTCCAAGCGCCGCTCCGGCAACTCCCATCTTCGGAAGACCGAGCAGCCCGAAAATGAAAATTGCATTCATAATAATATTGCAGATAAGTGACAACAGATAAACAACCG
>CAJLUP010000129.1 GCA_905209865.1 uncultured Lachnospiraceae bacterium | reverse complement strand
TCGGTTACATAAGATCCGTCTTCTGTAACCCATTCGCGCGGAACGACTTTTTCATCGTTTGCAATCTTATGCACATCTTTCACTTCTGTTCCGCACTGATACGGATCGTCGGAGAGACGCTGGAGAACAACCATCTTGCCGGAATCTCCTTCGTCCGCAGCCTTTACTGCCGCACCGCCTACCTGATAAGCTTCGAGAATATCGACTCTGGAAGAGCAGTGGGAAGCAGAACGCTGCAAGGTGCTTAATTCAATCGCGCGGGTCTTGCATCCGAATTCGCCGGCGATATAGCTTGCGAGATAGTTCGCAGTTCCTGAAAGCTGTTTGTGACCGAATGCATCGACAAAATCAACGCTTTGTCCGAGTTCGCATACATATCTTCCGTCAGCGAGACGGATTCCTTCTGAAACGGCAACGACAACCGACGGTTTTTTCGCCAGAAGATCTTTTACTTTTGTACTGAAAGCTTCTATGTCAAAAGGAATCTCAGGCAGATAGATAAGATCCGGTCCGGAGCAGTCCTCTCCTTTTGCAAGAGCGGCCGCGCCTGTCAGCCATCCGGCATTTCTGCCCATGATCTCAACGATAGAAACAA
Organism: uncultured Lachnospiraceae bacterium; assembly: GCA_905209865.1. Lineage (GTDB taxonomy): Bacteria > Bacillota > Clostridia > Lachnospirales > Lachnospiraceae > Mediterraneibacter. The sequence goes on along the minus strand of CAJLUP010000129.1, from coordinate 4,327 downwards.
GACCTTTTCCGTATTCAAGACAGAAGCTGTCTCGGATGATCTCTTTTACAGAAGTTCCGATATATTTTGCCGCGCTTCCGTATCCCGGCGTATGGTCTGTAAGTGCCAGATCGTTGTCAATCGTCTTCGGACATCCGACAAATCGAGTACGGTATCCTGTTACGATGGCATAATCGGACAGCTTTTTGATCGTATCCATTGAGTCGTTTCCACCGATGTAAATAAATGCTTCAATGTCCAGTTTATCAAGAATGGAAAAGATTTTTTCGTAGACATCTTTATTTTCGTGGATTTCAGGCAGTTTATAGCGGCATGATCCGAGGAAAGCCGCAGGTGTTCTTTTCAAAAGTTCTGTGTCAAGATCGTTCGTAATGTATTCGGACAGATCAATGTAACGCTCCTGAAGGAGTCCTTGAATACCGAAAAGCATACCGTATACTTTGTTTGCGCCTCTGTCCTTGGCGGTGCGGTATACTCCCGCGAGGCTTGAGTTGATTGCCGCTGTCGGACCTCCGGATTGTCCGACGATTACATTTCCTTTCATGATGAAGTACCTCCGTTCTGTATGTTTGCCCGCAGAGTGACACTGCGGACGGATATACAATTATTTTAGTGCATAATGACTAATTTGTAAACAAAAAAATCAAAAACATGGGCAAAATAACGAAAATGACGAAAAGCGTCGCATTATAGGAAAAATTGCGGAAAAAATGATATTCTGTTAAAATACAAGATAAATCAGTGCGGCATAATATTTTGCGGTGCGGAAAGAGAGGCTTTGTATGAAAAAATATGATTATCTGATCGTCGGCGCAGGACTGTACGGCGCGGTTATGGCATATGAGCTTGGAAAAAAAGGAAAGTCCTGTCTCGTAATCGACAAGCGGGATCATATAGCGGGAAATATTTATTGTGAAGATGTGGAAGGAATCCATGTGCATAAGTACGGAGCACATATTTTCCATACATCGGATAAGAACATATGGGATTATATAAACCGGTTTGCGGAATTTAACCATTATATCAATTCGCCTGTGGCGGTCTATAAAGATGAGCTTTATAATCTCCCGTTTAACATGAACACATTTAGCAAGATGTGGGGAATAAAAACACCGGAAGAAGCGAAGAAGATCATTGAAAGACAGCGGAAAGAGACGGGGATCACAGAGCCGAAAAACCTCGAGGAGCAGGCACTTTTCCTTGGCGGAAAGGATATTTATGAAAAACTGATCAAAGGATATACAGAGAAACAGTGGGGAAGAAAGTGTACAGAACTTCCGGCGTTTATTATTAAGAGGCTGCCGTTTCGTTTTGTGTACGATAATAATTATTTTAATGACAGATATCAGGGCATTCCGATCGGTGGTTATACGCCTATTGTAGAAAAAATGCTTGAAAAGGCAGATGTCCGTACAGGGGTGGACTTTTTTGAGTTTCGAAAGCAGAATGCAGATATCGCTGAGAAGATTATATTTACGGGAATGATCGACGAATATTTTGATTATCGGCTCGGGGCGCTTGAATATCGCTCAGTGCGGTTTGAGACGGAAGTGCTTGACTGCGATAACTATCAGGGCAATGCGGTTGTCAATTATACGGACAGTGAAGTGCCGTATACCCGCGTGATCGAGCATAAGCATTTTGAGTTCGGGAAACAGGAAAAGACAGTTATTTCGCGAGAATACTCTTCGGAGTGGGTAGTTGGAATGGAACCTTATTATCCGGTCAATGACGAAAAAAACAATGCGCTGTTTGAGCAGTACAAGAAGCTGGCAGACAGCGAGAAAAATGTGATTTTCGGTGGAAGACTCGGTAATTATAAATATTATGATATGGATAAAGTGATTGCCGCCGCTCTTGAGCAGTTTGAGAAGATCATGCAGACTGCAGAATAGATTGTGAAGACGGCAGCAGGAACAAACGAATAAAACAGGCGCTTGCTTTTCTGTGCAGATTCGGGTAAGATACAAATACTTATTAAATGCGTCTGATTGAATGACACATCTGTTACGGCTTGATTCAGCCGAAATTCGCCAAGAATAATATAAACTCATTCGGGAACGGTGCAGAGGGAAGCACCGTTCTCGACAATGCGCATCCGATGAAAAGTAAATATGGAAAAAATGAACGAAGGAAAAATGTATGAAGTGTTAAAATTTGTCGAGCATGGAGAATACTGCAGGCAAAGTATGGATTGCGTTCATGGAATGCTGCTGATCGATTGTATGAGAAAGGAAGGGAGAATCGATAAGGCAGTTTTGTTTGCGTGGTTTCAACAGATTGCGGTTTGTGCAGATCAGTATGAAAGAAGCGGGACTGGGAAAAATTATAAATATTTGAATCCTTATGGAATCGTTATATCTGATGAAGGCGACGTATTCTTTCTTAATACAGAGTCCATAGAAAATGCAGAAGTGATGAAACAGATGCAAAAAAGAGCAGTTCGAAGTCATTTTATCAAACCGATCTATGAGATGGAAACTGGCGGGAGCAGGGAAGCGGATTTGTTCGGATATGGGAATACAATGCGTTTCCTGCTGGCATATATGGAGGTAGAGCCTGTGCTTACAGGCCGGGAAACAATGCGCCTTTCGAAAGTAAGCGGGAGGTGCATCGGAGAAGCAAGAAAAAAATACGAATCTTTCCGTCAGGTTTTGAGGGATCTTCCGTCAGTTCGTAAAGAGAACGGGCAAGATAGAAAAAAGCATAGACAGGCAAGGACTGCGATTGCAGCAGGCGCGGCAGTCTGCCTTTTATCAGCAGTTTTTTGGCAGAAATATAAATTTGCCGGAGGTGAGATGGAAATTCAAGAAAAAGCAATCTATGCAGAAAATAAAGAATCTGCGGAAGCGAAAGAGCAAACAGAAGCGAAAAAGCGCTCAGGTGCAGAGAAACATACAGAGAACAAGGGAAGCGCTGCGGGTGAAGATCGGACAGCAGGTCGGGAAAACGCAGCGGATAAAGCTCTTACAGCGGGGCAGGGGAGCACAATAGAGGAAGAACGTACGGCAGGAGAGGAACGTATAGGTGCTCAGGAGCGTACAGAAGATGGAACAGATCCGGAAGTCTGGAGCAAAGAACTTGAGAATGTTGAAGGAACAGATGCAGCGGCAGAATGGATGGAATTGTATTTGGAGCAGCATACAGACAGCGGAAATCGTAAAGCAATCGAAATCGGAGAGAAGGCAAGGCTGTCTGTTTTGTGGAAGTTAGCCGATGCGTATGGGCAGGCAGAGATGAGAGATGAACAAATGGAAATATACGATCAGTTAATTGGATTAGAAACAGATCCCCAAAAATTGGAAGAGGCAGGGGTACGGAAAATGAAACTGGAAGCAGAAAGCGGAAGTTATCAAAGGGCGGTCGAGACCGGCAGACAAGTGTTAGAACGGCTGGAAAAGTCGGAAGAAATTACAAAATTGATCGAGGGATATATTTCCTCAGAGGGGAAAGAGGTTTTGCCTTAAAAGAAAAACTAAAAAACAAGGCTCAAAAGAAAAGCTTAAAAAAATGAAAATTGTCTGTTGAAAGGGAAAAAGGGAGGATGCCGGGTAATCAAAATGATTCCCGGCATGTATTATGAAAAAGTTTATGCAAAAATAACTTGTAATCGTCATTGATTTGATGATGTTAGTATATGCGAAAGAAATGAAGAAAGCGTGAGGAGAAGATGAAAGAATTTTAAATGATAAATGAACAAACTGTGAACAAAACGGCGAAAATAGACGAAAAAGATAGTAAAAGACCGATGGGGGAGCCATCGGTCTTTTGAGGGGAGTATAAATAATTAATAAGGGGTTGTAGAAAATAACCTTTCTACAAGAGACAGTATAATATAGGAAAATGGAAAAAGCAAGCAAAAAATTAAAAAATTGAACAAAAATATATGAAAAAATTAATAAAATACAAAGAAAAACACAAATAAAAAGAGGAATAAAAAAATCGGGAACGAGAAATACTATTTTTGAATTAAAAAACAGGAGGAAAATACAATGGCTAAAAACTACAGTAATGCAAATAATTCAGAAAAAAATGCAGAGTCCAAAAACGGCGCTTATTCTTCTTATTCAGATTCACAGAACTGCGGTAAAAATTCTGAGAAGAGCGCTGCAAAAAATGCAAGTAAAAACGCAAGTAAAAATGCAAGCAAAAACAGCACAAAATCCGCGATGAGTTACGGCGGAAACAAAAACTGCGGAAAGATCAGAGATGCGTTTGACGAGTCTGACAAATATTAAAAGCAAAGATGGAATGACCGGTATTTCTCAAATCTGTTTGTGAAATAAAATATCCGGTGAAACAATGGCGGGACAGAGTAAACTTCAAC
>CAJLUP010000128.1 GCA_905209865.1 uncultured Lachnospiraceae bacterium | reverse complement strand
TTCTGGCAGCTATGGCTGTACTTGGAGTTATTACAGGACAGCAGACAACAATGACAGCGCTGATCGTAACAACATTCTTGCTGAACACAGTAATTTATATGTATGTATGTTATGCATCTGCAGTGTATGTGCCGGAAATGTGGCCGACATCTGCGAAAATGTCCGGTTCCGGTTTCTGTAATGCGATCGGTCGTGTAAGTAATATCTTCTTCCCGTTCCTCGTAACAAGCGTTGCAGCAGGTTCTATGGGAAGTACGGGAGTATTCGTCCTGATCTCTATCGTTGCCGTAGTAATTGCAATATGTATTTTGATCTTCGGTGTAGAGACAAGAGGAGAATCTGTAGAAGATATCGGAAATGTTGACTAAACAAAGATAAACAGATAAATAAGTTTCCTGTTCTCTTAGTATGGAGAACAGGAAAAATAGTAAAAGGTGAAAGGAAGGATATGAAATGAAAAATTCAGAAGCGATCTTAGTGACACCAAAACATTTTGAAATACAGGAGTGTCCGGTTCCGGAGCCGAAAGATCATGAAATTCTTATGAAAGTAGAGTATGTTGGAATGTGCGGTTCCGATATTCACGGATTTGAATTCGGACCGTTTATTCCTCCGAAAGATCCGAATCAGAAGATCGGTCTTGGACATGAGGTGGCAGGAGAAGTTGTTAAAATAGGAGCGAAAGTAACGAAATTTAAAGTCGGAGATAAAGTCCTCATTGAGCCTGGCGTTCCGGATGATACATGTGAGTATTGCCGTACAGGACGCTACAACATTTGTCCGGGAGTTGACTTTATGGCGACACAGCCGAATTACAAAGGCGCGCTGACACAGTATATGACTCATCCGGAAGAGTGGACGTACCATATTCCGGAAGGCATGACAACGATGGAAGGTGCTCTTGTAGAGCCGGCGGCAGTCGGAATGCATGCAGCAGTTCTCGGTGGAGCACAGCCGGGTAAAAGTATTGTGATCCTTGGAGGAGGAACGATCGGGTTAATGGTTCTTCAGGCATGTATCAGCCTTGGAGCAACAGATATTACAGTTGTCGATGTGATCGAGAAACGATTGGAACTTGCGAAGAAACTGGGAGCAGCCAGAGTGATCAACGGAAAAGAAGAAGATACAGTTGCAGTTCTTCGGTCCGAAGAAATGTACGGAGATCACGGTGTGGATCTTGTGTTTGAGGCGGCAGGAGCTGTATTTACAGCACAGCAGGCGGTACAGATCGTAAGCCGGGGCGGTAAGATTATGATGGTAGGAACACAGTCAAAACCGGTTCCGATCGATTTCCTGAAAATCAACCGTGAAGTGACAATCCAGACGTCATTCCGTTATTGCAATAACTTCCCGCAGACGATCGAAGCGATCTCATCAGGAAGATTTAATGTCAAAGATATGGTAACAAATGTTTATGATTACAAAGATGTGCAGACTGCATTTGAAGAAGCGATCGATCCTGTGAAAAAGACAGAGATGGTGAAAGGCGTAATCAAAGTAACGGAATAAGAAACTGTGAATATATCCGGCAGAAGCAGGCGGAAACGTCTGCAGCCGGATCGCTGAAAAGAAAAGGAGAAAAATTATGATTTCAGATATCAGATATTGGGAAAAGAAAGCAAGTGCAGGACATTATGCAATTCCTCATTTTAATGTATGGAATGCAGAGATGCTGATGGGCGTTATCGACGCTGCAGAAGAACTGCGCGCACCGATCATCATTTCATTCGGAACAGGATTTACAGGAAATACATCTTTTGAAGATTATTGCTATATGATGGAATCTATGGCGAAAAAAGCAAGCGTTCCGGTAATTCTTCACTGGGATCACGGCCGCAATATGACGATCCTTCAGAATGCTGTAAATCATTGCATGAATTCTGTAATGCGTGATGCTTCCGCACTTCCGTATGAAGAGAACGTAGCAGAGATCAAAAGATGTGTAGATTATTTCCACGCATATAACATTCCGGTAGAGGCAGAACTTGGACACGTAGGAAACGAGACAATCTATGAAGAAGCATTGTCAGAGTATCATTACACAGATCCGAAGCAGGCGAAAGACTTTGTTGACAGAACAGGATGCGATTCTTTGGCAGTTGCGATCGGTAATGTACATGGAGTTTATTCTTCTGAGCCGAAGCTGGCGTTTGATATTTTGGAAGAAGTAGCAAACGCAGTTGACGTTCCGCTTGTACTTCATGGAGCATCGGGAATCGGAGACGAAGACATTAAGAAAGCAATCTCTCTTGGAATTGCAAAAATTAATATACATACAGAACTTTGCCAGGCTGCAATGGAAGCGATCAACGAGCATAAAGACGAGCCGTTCCTGGCAGTAGAACGTGCGGTAAGACAGGCTGTAAAAGAACGCGCAATGTACAAGATTAAATTATTCGGTGATGACGGAAGGGCTGATGAATAAAGTGAGTAAAGATTTGGATGTAATCATTATCGGGGCGGCGATCGTAGATCTGCCGCTGCGCCCGGTAAGTAGAGAAGTGTTTGACGTTGTATCTTATCCGGTAGACGGAATTGCAATGACGATCGGAGGAGATGCGATCAATGAATCGACTATCATTACAAGACTGGGACATAAAGTTGCTTTAATGAGCTGTATCGGAGTAGATGTGGCAGGGGCGTTTGTGTTAAGTCATTGTGAAAGAACAGGCATTGATACGAAATATATTAAACAGGATCCAACGATCGATACTTCGATCAATGTTGGTTTGGTAGCTGCTGACGGAGAAAGAACTTTTATTACAAACCGTCAGGGAAGCCTTTGGAAATTCAAATATGAAGATTTGGATATGTCAGCGCTTAAAGGTGCAAAAATTCTTTCATTTGCAAGTATTTTCAATAATCCTCTTTTTGATAATAAAGCGCTCGTATCCGTATTTTCGAAAGCAAAAGAAGAAGGCATGATCATCTGCGCGGATATGGTTTCTCCAAGGTTGAACGAGAAGCTGGAAGATATCACAGAAGCGTTAAGCTATGTTGACTATTTCTTCCCGAACTTCGAGGAAGCAAGTGAGATGACAGGAGAGACGGATGAAGCAAAAGTAGCTGACAAATTATATGCATGTGGTGTAAAAAATGTGATCATGAAGATCGGTAAAAGAGGATGTTATATCCGTAACGCCGAAGGCGCAATGATCGTTCCGGCATGTAAAGGTGTAACGGCGATTGATACGATCGGTGCCGGCGATAATTTTGCATCCGGATTTATCACAGGTCTTTTGGAAGGAAAGGATATCCGTGAATGTGCGATCTATGCAAACTGTACGGCTGCTGTTTCTGTTCAGTATGTCGGAGCAACAGGCGGTGTGACAGACAAAGAGATCGTAGACGAGATGCTGGCAAAATACCGCGAAGATTATAAATAATGTTTTCGGATTGCTTTAAGGAACAAGGAATCAGATGGAATAGGTAAAGAAAGGGATAGACAGATATCATGAAAACGATGAAATTAGGAAAGACAGGAATTGATATTTCAAGAATCGGACTTGGAACTTGGTCGATCGGCGGCGGTTCTGCATGGGGCGGAGATCACGAACTTCAGACGGTTGTGGATACGATCAGAGAGGCTCCGAAGGCAGGAGTAAACTTAATCGATACGGCTCCGGGATACAATTTCGGAAACAGTGAGAAAATTCTCGGAAAAGCTCTTGAAGAAATGAATCGTGAAGATGTTGTAATCATTACAAAATGCGGTGTTACATGGGATCAGGAGATGAAAGGGGATCTTTTCAATAAAGTAAACGGAATCCAGCTTTACAAAAACCTGAACAGCGAATCGGTAAAAAAAGAAATCGTCGGTTCTCTTGAGCGTCTCGGAACAGATTATGTAGATGTATATATGACTCACTGGCAGGCAACAGAAGGAACTGAGTATTATGTACCGATTCAAAAGACAATGGATGTTTTGAATGAACTGAAAGCGCAGGGAAAGATCCGTGCGATCGGAGCTGCGAATGTAGATATTAACCAGATCAAAGAATATTTGAAATGGGGAGATCTTGATATTGTTCAGGCAAAATATTCGATCCTTGATCGCGGCATTGAAGATGAGATCATTCCGTGCTGCCGGGAAAACGGTGTTACGATTCAGGCATATTCTCCACTTGAAATGGGATTGCTTTCAGGAACAATGCCGAGAGATTATAAACCGGTCGGAGCACAGATCCCGAAGAAATGGTTCCAGCCGGACAATATGCAGGCGGCAATGGATATGATGGATAAGTGGAAACCGCTCTGCGAAAAATATAATTGTACGATTGCGAACCTGGCGCTTGGATGGATTTTGGCACAAGGAGATTTCCTGAATCTTCTTAGTGGTTCCACAACGGTAGATCAGATAAAAGAAAACGTAAAATCGGCAGAATTAGAACTCGATCCGGAAGATGTTGCATATATGCGTGACCTTGCGGAAGAGATTGACAAATAAGAGTGCCTGCATTTTAAAGATTGTTTAGACGTATCTATTTCCGAGTCTGAACATTTCAAAAGGAGAAATCATGCTTTCAAAGAATAAAAGTCTTGCAAAAACCAACACAGAAGAGTTATTATTAAATAAAAGTGGTGTGAATAATAGCGGTAAAGGTATAGAAAGGGAAGAAAGCATGGCGGGCAAAGAAAGATTAATGGCAATCCGTCAAACGATTCAGACGCAGAAAAAAGCGTCTGTAGCAGAGTTGAGTAAAATATGCAGGGTGACGGAGGAAACGATACGCAGAGATCTTGATAAATTAGAGGCTGACGGCGTTGTGACGCGAGTTCACGGCGGCGCAATCTGGAATGAAGGCATTCAAAAAGAAGGTGTTCATTTTTACAGGAGGATGAGCAGGCATCTGAAAGAAAAGCAGGAGATTGCAAGGAAGACGGCAAAGCTTTTCGAAGGAAAGACAACGATTATTGCAGATTCCAGTACGA
>CAJLUP010000127.1 GCA_905209865.1 uncultured Lachnospiraceae bacterium | reverse complement strand
ATAACAACCCGGATCAGTTGCTTCACAGACTTTTTAATTCACTGTACGTTTTACATATGTCGTATGAAGGATGTGATGCGCCTTCTCACTTCCCGGTTCCCCGAGATATTCGCTGTAAACCCGTTTGATAGACGGATTCTCGTGAGATTTTCTCAATGTTTTTGCAGCGTCGTTATCGTAAAGCACTTTTGCACGGATCGCCTTTACATCTTCAAAGTTGCGTACATCCGCATGTACTTGCGGCTGACCGCCGCCGTTGACGCATCCGCCCGGACAGCACATAATCTCAACAAAATGATAATCTGCCTCTTTTGCTCTTATTTTATCCATAATGATCTTTGCATTGGAAAGTCCTGAAGCAACGGCAACTTTCACATCCATCCCGGCAACGCTGTAAACTGCCTCTTTGATACCTTCTGTTCCGCGCACTTCTGTAAATTCTACTTTTTCAAGTGTCTCGCCTGTCAGTTCTTCCACTGCTGTACGAAGAGCCGCTTCCATAACACCGCCTGTCGCGCCGAAGATCACGCCCGCACCTGTAGATTCTCCGAGCGGATCGTCAAAGCCTTCCTCAGGAAGACTGCGGAAATTAATTCCGACTTTACGGATCAGACGGGCAAGTTCCCTTGTCGTGATCGAAATATCTACATCAGGAACACCGCCTGCGTCCTGATCTTCTCTTTGGATCTCAAACTTCTTCGCCGTACAAGGCATCACGCTGACACAAACAATATTTTCCGGCGCGATGTTCATCTTTTCCGCATAATATGTCTTCGTGATCGCTCCGAACATCTGCTGCGGTGATTTACAGCTCGACAGATGGTCAAGCTGATCCGGATAATAATGTTCGCAATATTTTACCCATCCCGGAGAACAGGATGTCATAAGCGGAAGAACGCCTCCGTTTTTCACTCTGTCGAGGAATTCATGCGCCTCTTCCATGATCGTAAGATCCGCGCTGAAATCTGTATCAAATACTTTATCAAATCCGATCCTTCTAAGAGCGGCAGCCATTTTGCCTTCTACATCTGTTCCCATCGGATAACCGAATTCTTCACCGAGAGCCGCGCGCACCGACGGAGCAGGCTGCACGACAACATGTTTTGTCTCGTCTGCAATAGCAGCAAGAACATCATCGATATTGCTCTTTTCATAGAGCGCGCCTGTCGGACATGCCGCGATACACTGTCCGCAGCCGACACAACTTGTATCTCCCAGCCCCATCTCAAACGGAGAGCCGATAAATGTCGCAAAACCTCTGTTGTTTGGTCCGATCACGCCTACGCTCTGCACTTTTTCACAGACAGCGGAGCATCTCCGGCAAAGAATACATTTATTATTATCGCGAACCATATGAACTGCGCTTTCGTCTAATTCATAATGGGGTGTCTCGCCTTCAAAATAATTTTCATCTGTCACTCCAAGTTCCTGACAAAGTTCCTGAAGCTCACACTGTCCGCTTCTGACACAGGACAGACATTTCTTGTCATGGTTCGATAACAACAACTCCAATGTTCTTCTTCTTGATTCGAGAAGCTTCGGTGTATTTGTCTGTACTTCCATTCCTTCTGCAACCGGATGCACACATGCCGCCACAAGATTTCTTGCGCCCTTTACTTCTACAACGCACATACGACAGGCTCCGATCTCATTGATCTCTTTCAGATAACATAAAGTCGGTATCCTGATTCCCGCAGCCTGCGCCGCTTCGAGGATTGTAGAGCCGGCAGGCGCTGTCACATTCAAACCATTGATCTTTAAATTCACATTTTCCATCTTCTCTGCCCTCCCTATTCTTTGTAAATTGCTCCAAAGCGGCATTTTTCCATACAAGCTCCGCACTTAAGACATTTCTCAGGATTGATCATATGCACTTCTTTTACCTTGCCGATGATCGCATCCGCCGGACAGGTTCTCGCACAAAGCGTACAGCCTTTACATTTATCCGGATCGATCTTATATTGAAGGAGATCTTTACATACGCCGGCAGGACATTTCTTATCTACAATATGAGCAATATACTCATCTCTGAAATACCTCAAAGTCGAAAGCACCGGATTCGGCGCTGTCTGTCCAAGCGCACACAAAGAGTTGGACTGAAGATGATAACATAACTCCTCTAACTTATCCAGATCTTCCATTGTTGCCTGACCTTTTGTGATCTTCTCAAGGATCTCAAGCATACGGCGTGTTCCGATACGGCACGGCGTACATTTTCCGCAAGACTCATCTACCGTAAACTCAAGGAAGAACTTCGCAATATCGACCATACAAGTATCTTCATCCATAACGATCAAACCGCCGGAACCCATCATCGAGCCGATTGCCAGCAGGTTATCATAATCGATCGGAATATCCAAATGTTCCGCAGGAATACATCCGCCTGACGGTCCTCCGGTCTGAGCCGCTTTGAATTTCTTTCCGTTCGGAACGCCTCCGCCGATCTCTTCTACAATCTCGCGAAGCGTTGTTCCCATCGGGATCTCTACAAGACCTGTATTATTGATCTTTCCGCCAAGAGCGAATACTTTCGTTCCTTTTGACTTTTCTGTTCCCATCGATGCGAACCATTCCGGTCCATTCACAATGATCTGCGGAATATTCGCGTATGTCTCCACGTTATTTAAGATCGTCGGTTTCTGGAACAATCCTTTCAGCGCCGGGAACGGCGGACGCGGACGCGGCTCTCCTCTGTTTCCTTCAATAGATGTCATAAGCGCCGTCTCTTCTCCGCAGACAAACGCTCCTGCTCCGAGTCTTAATTCAATATCAAAATCAAATCCGCTGTCGAAAATGTTCTTTCCGAGCAGACCATACTCTCTTGCCTGTCCGATCGCGATCTCAAGACGTTTTACGGCGATCGGATATTCTGCGCGGACGTAAATATAACCTTGAGACGCCCCGATTGCATATCCGGCGATTGCCATCGCCTCAAGAACTGCGTGGGGATCTCCCTCTAAGATAGAGCGGTCCATAAACGCGCCAGGATCTCCTTCGTCCGCATTACAGCAGACATATTTCTGATCCGCGTCATTTCCTGCCGCAAATTTCCATTTTAATCCGGTCGGGAATCCTGCTCCGCCTCTTCCCCGAAGTCCGCTGTCCAAGAGGATCTGGATCACATCTTCCGGCTTCTTCTGTGTCAGCACGATGCCCAGCGCCTCGTATCCGCCTGTACCTATGTACTCATCGATCTTCTCAGGATTAATCACACCGCAGTTTCGAAGAGCAACTCTGTGCTGTTTTTTATAGAAATTCGTCTCATTGAGCGGAATGATCTTATCAGTCTTTACCGTCTCATCATAGAGCAGACGCTTTACAACTTTTCCTTTCAGTAAATGTTCTGTTACGATTTCCGGAATATCTTCTTCCTGAACCATCGAATAAAATGTTCCTTCCGGATATACGATCATGATCGGGCCTAAGGCACACAGTCCAAAACAGCCTGTCTTAACGACACACACTTCTTCAGACAATCCATTCGCTTCGATCTCTTTTTCCAATCTTTCCCTGATCCGCGCACTTCCGGATGAAGTACATCCCGTTCCGCCGCAGACAAGTACATGTGAACGATACATATGTTCAAGCCTCCTCTTCTATGATTCTTTCTGTTCCTGCGCCGCAGACGTATATTCCGCAGCCACCTGTCCTCCGAGCAAATGGGTACTCAGCACTTCCAGCGCTTTTTCCGGAGTCATCTTCACATAAACAACTTTATCTTTTCCTTTTTCCACGACTTCCATAACCGGCTCTTGTCCGCTCATTTCCAAATATCCGTCCTGCGTCACTCTGATCTTATGTGTCAGATTCTGTTCCTGAACCGCATCGGAAAGCGTTGTCAGAACTTTTCCGGCTCCGGCAGCCTTTCCACTCTCAGACACGCCGACCGTTACAAGGATCTGATCCGCATTCTCTGCTCTAAGTCCTACGATTCCCTGCATCCGTTCACGGATCTCATGTAATTCCTCAAGAGATTTCATATTGCTCCTCCATTTCCTGTTTCCAAACAAATATCTTCTATTCCCGGCTCTGTATCCCCCGGAAATATCACTTTGGCATTACTCATATTTTGCTAAAATGTCATCCAGATCATCTACAGTCAAACGTCCGTATACTTCGTCATTGATCATCATGACCGGAGCTAATCCACATGCTCCGACACAACGGCATGCATCAAGAGAGAATTTTCCGTCCGGCGTACACTCACCGCCTACAATTCCCAGTTTTTCCATCAATGCATTGTAAATATCTCCCGAACCTTTCACATAACATGCCGTTCCAAGACAGACGGAAATCCTGTATTTGCCCTTCGGACTTAATGTAAACTGTGAATAAAATGTTGCCACACCATAGATCTTCTCCATCGGAATCCCTGTCTCATCCGAGATCATCTTCTGAACTTCGATCGGAAGATACCCATATATATCCTGCGTTTTCTGCAAGATCGGCATCAGCGCCCCTTTTTCATCTTTCAGCTCATGGATTACTTTCATGAGTGCTTCTTCCTGTTCTTTTGTTCCCGAGAAAGGAACAGTCGCCTTTTTTGCTGCCATTCTTCAACCTCCATTCTTACTGTTAATGCCCATTAGAGATATCATATCATACAAAACATCAAAATTCCACTTCTTTATTATTAATTTTTTGTATATTTTTTCGCATTTTTACTTATCCGGTCTTCTTTTTGTTTTGCGATTTATACATATTGTGCTTGTTATTCTTTTTATTTTTATGCTTTTTGTCGGCTCGTCATTTTCTGTCGCCTGCGACAATCTGTCCGCTCTTCATTTTACAAAACAGCGTTCCCCATAAACAACTCGCCGGAAGTTTCAAAAGACGCATTCCGGGATTGTAAGCCGTCGTCAAGGTCTCAGGCAAGTCCGTACTTTGGCTCGTCGCCATTGTAAAAAAACTGCCAACAGATTTCTCTGCTGACAGCATC
>CAJLUP010000126.1 GCA_905209865.1 uncultured Lachnospiraceae bacterium | reverse complement strand
TATAGAGCGAGGGCATCGCTCAATCATCTAATCTGATGATTTTGCGACACCCTCATTTTTCTTATTCTCTTTTTCTATTTCACATCTTCATTTCTAAAAAGGTCATCTATAATCCGCTCATACACAACACATTTTTCTGCTTTTTTGATTTTTTTCATATATGGTTTGCTGTTCGTAAAAGAAGCGCCCAAATAAAACCACAATTCTTTCATCTTATATAAAACCGTTCTCTCACCTGACATCTCCTCACAATATGCCGCATACAGCAGATCATGGAAACAGCGCATTTCCTCCTTGTCCGCACCCGGTCCGCCTTTCATCTTGCGGGCGAGCGCAGGATCGGCAAGAACACCTCTTCCGATCATTATCCTCTCCACTTCAGGAAATTGTTCTGAAAACGCTTCCACCTGTTTTACAGCGGTGATATCTCCATTATAACAGATCGGATTTTTTCCCATTCCAAGAGCTTCCTCAAACACATCCATCTGCGGAGTATTCTTGTAGAAATCTTTCTGCGTACGCGGGTGAATGATCAGTTCCTTGATCGGATACTTGTTATAAATTTCCATAAGCTGTATAAATTCTTCTCCACTTTCCATACCGATCCGGGTTTTTACCGAAACATCAATAGGACACTTTTGAAAAACTTCTTCCAAAAAAAGATCCAGCTGTTTCGGAAATGCCAAAAAACCGGCTCCGCGCCCTTTTGTTACAACAGTCTTCGAAGGACATCCTACATTCAAATTAATTTCTTCATAGCCATACTGTTTTACTCTTATTGCAGTCTGAACAAAGTCATCTGCACAATTTGTCAAAACCTGCGGAACCGCATACATCCCTTTATTATGTTCCGGCAGAATATCTTTTTTCTCCCTTGCGCTGAAACGTCCCATCTGATTCGGTTTTATAAAAGGGATAAAATATTTTTCAAATCCTCCGAAGCATTGATGTACAGCGCCACGGTAGATCCATCCTGTGATCCCTTCTAACGGGGCTAAATATAGATTCATAACAAAACTCCTTCAGTCATTATACGATCAGATCACTAGATTATTACAGTCTCCCTGCCTTGTCAAGTAAAATCGCATGTGCTAAGATATCATCAGAATTTTGATTATGAGGAGCATACTTATGAACACATTAAAAAAATTTATCACTTACTATGCCCCGTACAAGAAGGTTTTCTTTCTTGATCTTCTTTGCGCTGCATTTATCAGCATAGCGGATCTTGCTTATCCGCAATTTCTCCGAACACTGACGAATTCCTTATTTACAAAAGACAAAAACCTCATCCTTCAGGCGCTCCCCTTCCTCGCTGCAGGACTTATCCTGATGTACCTTATACAAAGTCTCTGTAAATATTATGTCAGCTATCAAGGACACATGATGGGAGCCCGTATGGAACGTGATATGCGCCGGCAGTTGTTTGATCACTACGAAAAGCTTTCTTTTTCTTATTACAGTAAAAACAATTCCGGGCAGATGATGAGCAAACTTGTCTCTGATCTGTTTGACATTTCTGAATTTGCGCATCACGGTCCTGAAAATTTATTTATTTCCATCGTAAAGATCATCGGCTCTTTCATCTTTCTTTTCCTGATCAATCCACGGCTTGCCCTTCCTCTTGCCGCGCTTGTTTTATGCATGTTCATTTTTTCCGTACGACAAAACAAAAGGATGCAGGAAACATTTATGGATAACCGCCGGAAGATCGGCGATGTCAACGCCAGCCTGCAAGATACGCTTGCCGGAATCCGCGTCGTACAGTCATTTACAAACGAAGACATTGAACGTGAAAAATTCCGAAAGAGCAACCATGCATTTCTTCTGTCCAAAAACGAAAACTACCATTGTATGGGAAGCTTCATGGGCTGGAACTTATTTTTCCAAGGATTAATGTACTCTGTCACCCTTGTATATGGAGGCTATCTCATCTCAAAAGGTCTTATGGATGTTGGGGATCTTGCCCTATATGCGCTTTACATCGGCATTTTCATCAGTCCGATCCAAATCCTTGTCGAACTGATTGAAATGATGCAGAAAGGATTAGCAGGCTTTCGACGCTTTCTTGATGTCATGGAAACAGAACCGGAAATCAAAGATGCGCCAAATGCGGCAGAATTAACTGATGTGAAAGGCAGAGTCTGCTACGAGGACGTCTCTTTCCATTATTCTGACGACAACACCCCCGTCCTCTCCCATGTATCCTTTGAGATTCCGGCCGGAAGATCCATCGCCCTCGTTGGGCCGTCAGGCAGCGGAAAAACTACGATCTGTTCCCTGCTTCCACGCTTCTATGACGTAACAGGCGGAAGGATTACCATCGACGGAAAAGATATCCGAACTTTAACATTAAAAAGCCTTCGCAGCCATATCGGAGTCGTTCAACAAGATGTCTATCTGTTTTCCGGAACAATACGGGACAATATTGCTTACGGAAAACCTGACGCATCTGACGAAGAAATCATCAACGCCGCAAAACGTGCAAATATCCATGATTTTATTTCCGAACTTCCCGACGGATATCACACCTTTGTAGGCGAGCGCGGTACCCGTCTGTCAGGAGGTCAAAAACAGAGAATTTCCATCGCCCGCGTCTTTCTTAAGAACCCACCGATCCTGATCCTTGACGAAGCCACAAGCGCTCTCGATAACGAAAGCGAACGCCGCATACAAAAAAGCCTTGAAGAACTTTCAAAAGACAGAACAACGATCACGATTGCTCACCGCCTTTCTACAATCCAAAATGCAGATGAAATCATCGTCATCACCGAAGACGGTATCACTGAAAGGGGCACTCACGAAACGCTCCTTTCGGAGAATGGAATTTATGCCCATTATTACAATGCCTGATCTTTTCAGATTCCAGCAGTCACCGGAAGTGCCAAAAGGCACATTCCGGGATTGTAAGCAATCGCCATTTTTTAAGTCAGTCTATTCGTATTTTATCATCTCTCTTTTTAATCTCTGCATGATCTTCTTTTCTAATCTTGATATGTATGACTGGGAAATACCAAGCAGATCCGCAACTTCTTTTTGTGTTTTTTCTTTTCCTTCCGGATGATCCAGTCCAAATCTCATACTTACGATCAATTTTTCTCTGCTGTTTAACTTATTCAATGCACGGATGAGAAGCTTTCTTTCTGCCTCATTTTCCAAATCTTTATAAATCGTATCTTCTTCCGTTCCAAGAATATCTGATAAAAGCAGTTCATTTCCGTCCCAATCAACATTTAACGGCTCGTCAATCGACACTTCCATCTTTGTCTTACTGTTGCGCCTTAAATACATCAAAATTTCATTTTCAATACAACGGGAAGCATATGTCGCAAGTTTAATCTTCTTTGTCGGATTAAAAGTATTGATTGCTTTGATCAGTCCGATTGTTCCGATTGAGATCAGGTCTTCTACTCCAACCCCGGTATTATCAAATTTTTTTGCAATATACACAACCAGCCTTAAATTATGTTCAATCAGCACTTTCTTCGCTTCCTCGGCATACTCTGTTCCCAGCCTGTTTATCATCTCACTCTCCTTGATTCCTTCCAGCGGCGGCGGAAGCACCTCAGTTCCTCCTATATAATGCACCTCTCTTCCGCTCCCGAAAATGAGAGCTTTCATATCAGGGATTACTTTCAGTTTAAAACGCTGCGGAACAGCCACTTTCATCATCATGTTATCATCCTCCTATTATTTTCCAGTTTTTAGTTCTTTTTTTCTTCCCGTTTTTGTCCCCCCCTTGATGACAAACGGAAACACTGCTTTTTTTCTGTTAAACTTCCAGGCTCACTATTTATAAAAAGATCCCGGGATTTAAAATCATCTCATACCGTTCACTCCCCGAAAGTGTTTTTTCACTTAGTCCGAGAAGAGGATTGTCGATCCACCTGTCCTCTTCCATATGGACGCACATTTTCTCAATTCGAAAAACCTTCATCACCCCGTCTCCGCCGATACTGCTGTAAGGAATCATGTGAAAACCCTTTTCCCACTCTGGACGAAGCGTAATCAACTCCGCTAATTTCGGGTCTACAATATTGACCGGATCATCCGATGCAAAATCCCGAAGTTCATTTCCCGTATCTAAAAACCCTGTCACTCTCTTGATCCCAAGGCTTGTATACAGCGTTACTTCCAGTACAGTCTGTTTATTCTGTCTCATACATGAAATCAATCTCCACACAGACAGAAACGCATAGTATGCCCCCGCAAACGCTGCATAAAACAAACTTGCAAACTTCATATACGGGCGGAACAAATACATCACTCCGCCGAAAACAACTGCCGCCGCATACAGAACAAGCATCGTTCTAAGAAACCATGCCGCCATTTCTTTTCCTCTCTTCGTACTTTTCCTTGTCACAACTTCACTCCCAAGACCAAACAACACCATCACACTATTGATCCCCAAACCGAATAAAATAAATTTTATTCCCCGTGCAAGAGGGAGTGACACTACGATACAAGTCAATAAACTTCCGATTGCTCCTGCAAGGATCATCCTCGCATAAGAATTCCGATACTGCATGACACGGTTTACAGCCATTAAAAGCAGACTGTCCAGCATGAAATTTTCCAAAAAAAATAAATCTATGTATAATTCATAGTACATATTCCACCTTCTTCCTCTTCCGTAATCATGTAGTGCGGAATCTATTATAAATCTCTGAAGGAAAGAATTTTGTCACATATTGACATGTTAGTCTAAATATATTTCGACAATCACCGAAAATTTCAAAAAAACACATTCCGGCATTGTAAGCGGTCGCCAAGTTCTCGGGCTATCCGGACTTTGGCTCGCCGCCATTGCAAAAAAAAGCAGAATGAAATTTCATAATGAAACTCCATTCTGCTGTAAGTTTTACTTTATTAAAAATGTTTTTATTTCTTAAAGAAATCCGGAATCTTAATGGACTGTTCCTTCACAGTACTGGAAGGTGTACGCGGCTGCAAA
>CAJLUP010000125.1 GCA_905209865.1 uncultured Lachnospiraceae bacterium | reverse complement strand
CTCCCTTCGTAATCTTTCCTAAAAGCTGTGCCATCTTGCCAAGAAGCCATTTCAAAAAGCAGAAGATTCCATACACAGATGCAATGCCAACCGCACCGCAGCAAAGACTAAATCCTAAGGTTGACAATCCATCCGGCAGACTTTGGATCAAAAGCGCGGCTCCTCCTATGATTCCGATCACTGCCGCTCCTGCCAAAGTGACCGCTGTAAGAAATAATCCTGCAAATACGCAAAAAACAGAAATGATCACCGCCGCAACTACACCGATCAGACCAAGCGCGATCGGCAGTGCGATCGGAGCTGCACAGATCCCGAGAATGCCGATCCAAACTGCCTTAAAACTGTGTTTTACCGATTTCGGCGGTTCTTCCGCATTCTTTTCCGCCAGGTTCATTATCAATTCTTTTGCCGCATCTTCCGGCGATCCAAGATCTTCGATCGCCTGCTGTTCATTCTCTGGTCCTGCCTCCGCAAAATATTCTTCAAAATAGTCAATCGCCTGATCGAAATCTTCTTTCGGCAGTCTTCTGAGACTATATGACAATTTTTTCATGTATTCACTTTTCGTCATGATGAAATCCCTCCCTTTACAATATCGTCCACAACGGTTCTGTAACGCTCCCATTCTTCTGTCAATTCTGACAAATACTGTCTTCCGCTGTCTGTGATCGTATAATATTTTCTGTTTCTTCCTTGAAACTGTCTGTCATACGTTTCCACAAAATGATTTTCCTGCAGCCTTTTCAATATCGGATACAATGTCGAATCTTTCGTAGTCGCCGACGCTCTTTTAATGATCCGCCCGATCTGATAACCATAGGCATCTTCTTCTGCGATCACAGAAAGGACAAGAAGATCAAACATCGGTGCATTTAACGGTAATGTCATATGCTCACCCCTTCGTATGTGTTTTGTTTAATTATATGTTTGATTTTCATATATATTTGATTTATTTATATTATATATACTATAATATAAATGGTCAATATATATATCCAAAAGAATTTCTAAAGAAAATCAAAAGAAAGAAACGGAAGATCCTGATCAGTAATCAAATCTTCCGTTTCTTCCTTTTTTCTTTTTTCTCTTCTCTCTTCTGATTAATTGTCGTTCATTGCGATTGACTGCTGCCCGCGCAGTTTAATGATCGGACCTCCGGTACCTTCAATATATTCCCTTGTGATGGTCACTTCTCCGATATTGTCATCTTTCGGAATCTCATACATAATATCAAGCATAAACTCTTCGATGATCGCCCGAAGGGCTCTCGCGCCGGTATCTTTCTCCATCGCTTTCTCGGCGATCGTCTCAAGCGCGCCGTCGTCAAAGATCAGACTCACTTCATCCAAAGCAAGCAGTTTCTGATACTGTTTTAAAATTGCGTTTCTCGGCTCCTTCAAGATCTTAACGAGCATATCCTTATCAAGACCTTTCAAAGTAAATATGATCGGCATACGTCCGAGGAACTCCGGAATCATACCGAACTTACGAAGATCTTCCACTGTTACCTTTGACAGAATATCTTCGTCATGCTCATACTTGTCTTTCAGCTCTGCGTTAAATCCCATGGAAGTCTTCTTCGTAAGACGCTCTTTTATAATATCTTCCAAATCAGGAAATGCGCCTGCACATATGAACAAAATATTCTTCGTATTGATCGTTGTCAGCGGAACCATCGCATTCTTGCTGTTTGCGCCGACCGGAACTTCTACCTCGCTGCCTTCCAAAAGTTTGAGCATTCCCTGCTGAACGGACTCGCCGCTTACATCTCTTTGATTCGATGTGTGCTTTTTCGCAATCTTATCGATTTCATCGATGAAAATAATTCCCTGCTCTGCCCGTTCCACATCATTGTCAGCTGCAGCAAGGAGCTTGGAAACAACACTTTCGATATCGTCGCCAATATATCCTGCTTCTGTCAGTGACGTTGCATCTGTAATAGCCAGCGGCACATCGAGAAGCTTCGCCAATGTTTTAACAAGATACGTCTTACCGCTTCCTGTCGGTCCGATCATCAGCATATTCGACTTTTCAATCTCAATATCGTCCATCGTATCTGATGCAACCCGTTTATAATGATTATAAACGGCAACCGACATCGCTTTCTTCGCTTTTTCCTGTCCGACTACATACTCATCAAGCCTTGCCTTGATCTTATGCGGAGCCGGAATTTTCTTAATATCAAGCTGATGGAACTCCTTCGGCTTTTCTTTTTTCTTTTTAATCTTCTGTGCTCTCGGCTGCATATTGTCAAAATCTGATACGTTTAAAAACTGCACTCCGGGCATGTTGACAAGCCGGCTCAGATCGACAGAACCGTCTGTCATCGCGTCAAAACTTCTCTGCATGCAATCCTGACACACCGTAATATGGTTCGGCATCTCAATCATTCTGCCCGCAACGCTTTCCGGTCTGTGACAGATGAGACATATCTTCTCGTATCCATCGTCATCATCGCCGCCGTCTTTTTCTTCTTGTTCATCTTCTTTTTTCACTGCTAAGCTGTCTTTTTTTTCATCTTTATCCGCCTTATTTTCACCGGCATCTTCTTTCTCTTTTTCTTCCTCATCTACCAAAATGAAATCCTGATCTGACATAATTCTCCTCGTCTTTCTCTGCCTATTTTCATTTGTACGAACATCCATTTATCCGGTTTCTTTCTACAAGTATTTTCTTATTATAGTACACTTATCTTCATTGTACAAATGAAGTTTTTGTAAAAATCACGAATGCGTTTTTCTCTATTCGTTCATCATTTTCAAAAAATCCTCTTCTGAAATGATCGGTATACCAAGTTCCCGGGCTTTTTTATTTTTCGCCGTTCCTGATCCGGTGTCATTATTGATCAGATAATTCGTCTTTGATGTCACGCTTCCCGTCACTTTACCTCCCCGCTTCTCGATCTCTTCTTTGACCTGAGCCCGATTTGCAAAGTGTTCCACGCTTCCCGTAATAACAAAATTCACTCCTGCAAACTTCTGATCTTCTTCTGCCGTCTCTTTCGCAAGCTCTACTTCTCCAAGAAGCCTCTCAAAAACATCCACATGCGCCGCATCTTTAAAATATTCGACAAATGTTCCTGCAATAACTCCGCCCACGCCCGATATCTCATTTAATTCCTCTGCTGTTGCCTGAATGATCCGTTTTGGATCTGATCCCAAAGCACGGCAGATTACTTTTGCATTTGAAATTCCGATATTCGGGATTCCAAGACTGTAGAGCAGTCTCGGCAGCGTTGTCTTTCTTGCATTTTCTATACTTTTCTGCAGATTTTCATAAGACTTTTTCCCGAATCCTTCCATCGTCTTTATTTCTTCTGCATATCGGTCAAGATGAAAGATATCTGTAAAATCTTTTACATACCCGTTGATAATAAATTTTTCCAAAGTTGCTTCTGATAATCCTTCGATGTTCATAGCATCCCTGCTGGCAAACAAGCTGAACGACTTCACATGTTTTGCCTGACATGCCGGATTCACACAATACAATGTCTTCGTATTATTTTCCATGGAAATCTTCGTCGGTTTTTTGCAGACCGGACATTCTTTCGGAATTTCACTCACCCCGCTGCGAGTCAGATTTTCCGCAATCTGAGGGATGATCATGTTCGCCTTATATACCGTAACCGTATCTCCGATTCCCAACTCTAATTCTTCCATAATACTGATATTATGCACGCTTGCACGGCTCACTGTTGTTCCCTCTAATTCCACGGGATCAAAAATAGCTACCGGATTGATCAGCCCTGTTCTGGAAGGACTCCACTCAATCTCACGAATCGTCGTCTCCCGCACTTCATCTTCCCATTTAAACGCAAAAGAATCTCTCGGAAATTTTGCCGTTGTTCCAAGCGACTGTCCGTAGGAAATATCATCATAAGTAAGAACAAGTCCGTCTGACGGCACTCCATTTTCCTGAATATGCTTTGCAAACCACGCCACCTCATCTTCGACTGTATCCTGCGTAACGAGATGATGTTCCACAACATCGAACCCCTGCTCCTGAAGCCACTGCAGTTGATATGCCCTGGAATTTCGAAAGTCGACATTCTCAGCTCTTACAAGAGTAAACGCATAAAACCGCACGTTTCTCTTCGCAGTGATCTCGTTATTCAACTGGCGCACCGATCCGCTGCACAGATTCCGCGGATTTTTATATTTTGCATCGGCATCACCGATCTCTTCATTAATCTTCTCAAAATCTTTATAAGAAATAACTGCTTCGCCTCGAAGGACAAGCTCTCCTTTAAACGGTATGGATAGCGGAATGTTGCGAAACACCTTCGCATTATTCGTAACGACTTCTCCGATCTCACCGTTTCCTCTCGTAACCGCCTTCACAAGGATGCCGTTTTCATAAGTCAGAACAATGGTCAGCCCATCCATCTTCCATGAGATTACAGCCTGCTGATCTCCTACAAATTCCCGAAGTCTCTCTACCTCTTTTGTCTTATCCAGAGATAACATCGGCTTCTCATGGCGTTCTTTCGGAAGCTCGCTCAAAACCTCATACCCTACATTGACTGTCGGGCTTGAGGCAAGGGTTGTTCCAAGCTCCTGTTCCAGCGCAAGCAGCTCGTCATAAAGACGGTCATATTCAAAATTACTCATGATTTCCGTGTTTTCCTGCTCATAAGCTCTTCTCGCCTGATTAAGCAGGTCTACAAGTTCACGCATTCGTTCCGTTTTCTTTTTCTTTTCCATCTTCTTCTCCAACATTCAGATAAGTTCTGAACTCCACCTTCTTTTTATTTAAGCATCCTGTCCAGTTCTTCCAGCTCTGCATCCGTCAGTTTTCTGTACGTTCCCTCTTTCAGACTCCCAAGCCGTATATTCATGATCCTTACCCGAACGAGGTCTCTCACCTGATAACCGAGTTCTTCACACATTCGTCTGATCTGACGGTTTAATCCCTGAGTCAAAATAATCGAAAAAGTATATTTTCCGATCTTTTTCACTTTGCACGGTC
>CAJLUP010000124.1 GCA_905209865.1 uncultured Lachnospiraceae bacterium | reverse complement strand
ATAATATATATCCCAAAACTCCGCCAACTGTATTTAACAAAATATCATCTACATCAAAGCTTCCCACTCTCGTAAAAAGCTGTACGGTCTCAACTCCCAAACTCAGGAGCATACTGAAAAATAACGTCTTAAAAAAACCGCTCGCTTTACCCGCCATAGAGATGAAGAAACCATATGGAACAAAAATCATAATATTTCCCAAAAGATTTGCAAGCACTGTAAATATGCCGAGCTGTTCTCTGTAAGTTAAAAACCGGTTGATTTCCTTAAATAATTCAAGGTTATACCTGTACTCTTCCGTCACTTCCGTCCTTCCGTACCATTCCGCAAGAAACAAAAAATAAATCAAAAAAATAATATATAGTAAAAACAGGACTTTTCCTAATGTCCTATAAATCTGCTCTTTTTTTATACTCAAAAATAACTCTCCTCACACAAGGAACTCTCCCAATCGATGATTTTCCTAATCCCGGGAAGTGCCAAAAGGCACATTCCGGGATTGTAAGCGATCGCCAAAGTCTCGGGCAAGCCCGAACTTTTGGCTCGTCGCCATTGCCAAAAAAGGGACTGCCCGCATTGGCTTAGTCCCTTATTTTTCTTTCTGTTTATTCAACTTCTTTCACATTTTCTCCTGAAAGACTCCAAACTCTCAGAATGTGATCTCTTTCTTATGGTGCAGCAATTTTGCTCCATTTACGATTGCAAGTATTCCTGTTGTCACTCCGACAACCAAAACGATAATTCCCAGCGTAATACTGCATGCACCGCTGTTTTTCATTGTAAGATAAGCCTTCTCCATAAAGCGCCTCCCCGTTTTATTTTACTCCGTACGTTTCATAGTATGTATCGATCGCAGCCTTTAATGTATCATCAATAACAACTTTTCCATGATACGGCTTGTTATACAGATGCTCTACCACTTCTTCCATCGTCACGATCGCAGCCGTATCGAAACCATACAGATCTTTCACCTCGTCAAGGGCGCACTTTTCTCCCCCTTTTCCAACTTCCATACGATTTAAAGAAACGATCAGACCGACGATCTCCACATCAGCAGCTCCCTTTACTTTCGGAACTGTCTCTTCCATTGATTTACCTGATGTCGTTACGTCTTCGATCATGATCACACGATCGCCGTCTTTGAATTTGCTTCCGAGAAAACTTCCTTTATCTGCGCCGTGATCTTTCTCTTCTTTTCTGTCAGAACAGTAACGTACTTCTTTTCCGTACAGTTCGCTGTATGCGATCGCAGTTACAACCGCAAGCGGAATTCCTTTATAAGCAGGTCCGAACAGCACATCGAAATCATCTCCGTATGTGTCATGGATCGCTTTTGCATAATATTCTCCGAGTTTCTTAAGCTGTGAACCTGTCACATATCCGCCTGCATTCATAAAAAACGGAGATTTTCTTCCACTTTTCAATGTAAATTCTCCGAATTTCAGCACATCACTGTCTACCATAAATTCAATAAATTCCTGCTTGTACTGTTCCATATCTTCCAAATCCTCCGTGTTTATAGGCTTCTTACGCCCTTACTTTCTATGTTTGTCCCCTGCCGCACCATTTTCATCATCCCTTGCTTCCTGTTAAAACAAAAAGCCTTCTATAACAATGCAAATGGCAGAATCAGGAAAAGAACTATTAAATCTTTTTAATTTTATCATATATTTTCTCTTATTTCAATCAAGGAACTTTCTGATTATTCAGTCCTGATTATTCCGCCATTTATCATTATCGAAGATTGCCGCAACCTCATATTAGAACGTGCGGTCGCCAAGTTCTCAGGCAAATCAAGACTTTGGCTCATCCCATTGCAACAAACTCCAGGCATTCTCATTGCTTTTTTGATTTCTTCATTTTCGTTTCACTCTTAAAAGAATCTTTTATATCGGTTCTGCAATGATTTTCTGGCATCTGCATATACTATATAAAATACTTTCCCGCTTATGAAAGGAGACTTGTTATGCTTACTTCCCATAAACTTTCCGGCAAATACATCTTTATCACCGGATTTCTGTTCACAGCTGTCCTTGGTACACTGTCGCATTTTTTCTATGAATGGTCCGGCAATGCAACGCTCATCGGACTTTTCTGTCCTGTCAGCGAATCTGCGTGGGAGCATATGAAACTTCTGTTTTTCCCGGCTCTGCTCTACTGTCTCCTTCTCAAATATATACGGGAAAAAGAAAGTCCGAACATCGTTTTGCCGATCTTGTCCGGCATTCTGACCGGAACAACGTTCATTCCTATTTTCTTCTATACTTATTCGGGAATACTCGGCTTTACGGTTGTTTGGATTGATATTGCCATCTTTTACATTTGTACCGGCATCACGTTTGTCATGGCTTCCAATTTGTACCGTTCGCAATCACCGGAAGTGCCAAGAGGCACATTCCGGGATTGTAAGCGGCCGCCCTTGCAAAAAGCAGAACGATTTCGCACTCTTATATACGGATTGACCTTGCTGTACACGATCCTTTTCTTTGTGTTTACCTTCACCCACCCTGATCTCGCTCTGTTTCAAGGTCCCTGATTTTTATATTCCTTTTCTTTACATCCGCTCTATCTTCCCAGCCATTTTCCATCAGCTGAAAGAGGAAGCTGCTTTCCGTCGAGAATAGCGCTTTTCAAAACGTCTTCTGTATCATACACAAGCTTCAGAGAAAAGAAATCGCAGTCTTCCTCTAACAGATCAAAGAAGATCTTGTCCCCTTCCCACAGTTCCAGTGTATCGATCTTAGACTTTTGTACCCATTCCAGTTCTCCCTCATCACAGGCGATCGGTTCTCCTTCAAATCCATCCGCCGTATAAAGAGACATGTATTCTACAATATCCTCCCCATAAACAAATGTCACGATTCCCCTGTAAGCCCACGAAGTCAGCGTGTATCCTGTTTCTTCTTTCACCTCTCTAAGGAGACATTCTTCCGGACTTTCCGCATATTCAAAATGTCCGCCGACACCGATCCACTTATCTTTATTTACGTCATTTTCCTTCACTGTACGGTGAAGCATCAAGTATTTTTCATCTTTTTCTATATAACACAATGTACTTAATTTTGTCATAATCATGCTCCTCATCTTTTTGCCTGTTCGCTTTTTTTCATTGCAGATCCCGGCGCTTTCAGATCTTCCGCTATCCCGCCTCCAAACTGCGATTCGTACAGATGTCTGTAAAATCCATCCGCAGCCATCAGACTTTCATGATTTCCCTGTTCGATAATCTCACCGTCTTTCATCACAAGGATCACATCTGCCTCTCGGATCGTTGACAGTCTGTGCGCCACAATAAATGTTGTCCTGCCTTCCATCAGTTTCGCAAACGCTGCCTGTATCTTCACTTCCGTCCTTGTATCAATCGAAGACGTCGCCTCGTCAAGGATCAGCATAGGCGGTCTGCACAGCATAACACGAGCGATACACAGAAGCTGTTTCTGTCCCTGAGACAAACCGCCTCCCTCCTCCGTCACCCATGTGTCATATCCGTCCGGCAGTCTTTGGATCACATTATGAATATAGGAGGCTTTCGCAGCTTCTATCATTTCCTCTTCAGATGCATCCGGTCTTCCGAGAAGAATATTCTCCCGGATCGTTCCTGTTTTCAGCCATGTTTCCTGAAGCACCATTCCGTATGCGTTGCGCAGACTGTTTCTTGTAATATTTCTGACATCTTTGCCCTCCACGCAAATGCATCCGCTGTCTGTATCATAAAACCGCATCAGCAGATTGATCAAGGTTGTTTTTCCACATCCAGTCGGTCCGACAACGGCAATGCGTTGTCCGGGCTCAACTTTCAAATTAAAATCTGTAATCAGTTTCTGTCCCGGCGTATAAGAGAAATTAACATGCTCTGCTAAGACATGTCCGCTGACATCTGTCAAAACAGCCGCCTCTTCCGGTTCCTCCGGCTGTGGAATTTCTTCGATCAAGTCGAAAATACGTCCGGCGCATACAACTGCATTTTGAAACTCTGTCACAACACCTGATATTTCATTGAAAGGTTTTGTATATTGATTTGCATAACTCAAAAATCCGGTCAGTTGTCCTACTGTCAACGTTCCGTTTACAACGGCAAACGCGCCTGCGATACCGACTCCTGTGTACACCAGACTGTTTACGAAGCGGGTCGCCGGATTCGTAACCGATGAAAAAAAAGTTGCCCT
Source organism: uncultured Lachnospiraceae bacterium (assembly GCA_905209865.1). GTDB lineage: Bacteria > Bacillota > Clostridia > Lachnospirales > Lachnospiraceae > Mediterraneibacter. The sequence continues at coordinate 821 of CAJLUP010000124.1, read as the reverse complement.
CAAATATGCGTTTCCTAATTTTTCATTGATTTCATCAAACCGTTCTGTCACTTTTTCCCCTTGTCCGAATGCCTGTACGACCTTTTGATTGCCGATCATTTCGTCGATCAGTCCGGTCTGTTCTCCCCTGATCTCAGACTGAAGCCTGAACATGGCAAAGGTCTTACGCGCGATAAAATTTGCAGCAAAAAAGGAAACAGGAGTAATCAGGACGACAACGAACGTAATCTTCACATTTATGGACAACATAAAACATAACGTGCCAATGATCGTCGCCATCCCTGTAAACAGTTGGGTAAATCCCATCAACAGTCCGTCTGCGAACTGATCCACATCTGCGATCACACGGCTTACTACCTCTCCATAAGGGTGACTGTCAATGTATTTCAGCGGAAGGATCTGAATCTTTCGAAATGCTTCGTTCCTTACGTCCTGAATCACCTGATACGTCATTTTGTTATTGCACACATTCATCAGCCATTGTACCAAAGAGGTAAGCGCCGTACATATTCCGATCTGAATCATAATCCGAAACACCCCGGAAAAGTTTACCGCTCCTTCCCCGACAATCTCATCCACTGCGTAGCCGATCAGTTTCGGAATATACAGTGTCAGCGCGACACTGATCCCTGCCAATAAAATTGAAAAAACAACGAAAATCCTGTATTTACCGAGATGCCTGAATACTTTTTTCAATATTTCACTGCGGTTTGTTTTCTGATTGTTTTCTTTTTTTCTTTTAAGCATGTAAAACCGCCTCCTCCGGGAACTGAGAATAATAGATCTCCTGATATGCCGGACAGCTCTCCATCAATTCTTCA
>CAJLUP010000123.1 GCA_905209865.1 uncultured Lachnospiraceae bacterium | reverse complement strand
CTGAAAAGATTCTTTCTCTGATGAAACAGCAGGAACGTACAGGTAAGATTCCGGCAGGCGTGCCTGCCAATGTTGAGACTGCAAATAAGACTGGAGAACTTTCGGATGTGGAAAATGATGCGGCGATTATTTTCGGTGAAAATGGAGCGTATACTGTTTGCGTGATGACGAGTAATCTGTCAGATCCTTTTGCGGCGCGTACGATGATTACGGAACTGTCTGCGCAAGTTTATCGGTATATGTGCCCTTAGCGTTTCATCGGGATTGCGTTTTTGGAACAGGGATAAACAGGGATATATAAAAACCTCCAGGAGGTTCGCTTGTTTAGCGGCCGCTTGGAGGTTTCTTTTACGTTGTTCTATTTTGGTATATCAAGTTCCGTGATGGCGTTTTTAGGATTAGATCAATCCGTTGTAACGGTTGTAAGCCATGCAGATACTGTTTGTGTTTTTGATGATAATATTCATGGCGATGAAAGGACCGATTCCGCAGAGGAACGCTCCAAAGATAAGCCATAACAAAATCGTTGTTCCGTTTTCTGAAAATGACAAACCATAACGCGGCGCGTTAGCGGCAAGACGGTTTCCGAGAGAATACTCCCACCACCAACTGTAAATTCCACATGTTACGATAGAAAGAAGAATAAACTGCACTAATCCTCCGGTTGTTTTTCCATCTCCGGCACAAGCTGTATTTACATCGCGGGCAACAGTATATATGAAGTAATAACCGTAAATTCCGCATGTGATAATTGAAAGAACGATGTAGCCGAGCAGTCCGCGGTCGGTTTTTAGTGGTGTAACGCCGGGACCGGAATAGTTGGAACCGGAGCCTTGATTGTTATAATTTGTTCCTTGATTATAATAGTTTGTTCCCATATTTTGTCCCCCGTAGTTTGTGTTATTTTGCGCGCTGCCGTTTTGTGCGCCATTGTTTTGTGCACCGCCGTTTTGTGTAGTATTGCTTTGTGCGTTGCTGTTTTGGCTGTCCTGTGTTGTTCCGCATGTCTGGCTGTTACGGGTAAAGCCGTTGACAGAGGATGCAACATTTGACAGATCAGGCGTCATTCCTGCAAGATACAGGAGAATGTACGTGATGCCGACGATCGCGATTGCCGCAGTTAAAGTCAATAACAAAGACGATAAACTCCAGAAAAATGTGTAAAAAGAAAAATAGTATCTGAAGTTTCGGAATAAGGATGTAATAAATCCGATGATTCCGCGCAGAGCGATGATTGCCGTAAGTCCGCATAAGATGATAAAGAAAGTTCTTGTTTTTTCTTTTTCTTTTGTAAATGCGAACATTGCAATGATTACTGCGCTTCCGGCGTAACATGCCATTTCAAGAAAACTTCCCAAACCTTGCAAGACGCTGTCGTAAGAAAAGCTTTGAATACCTGAGATCAGGTTATTTAAAGCGATCACGCTGCAGACGCCTGCCAAAATAAAAAATCCGATTTGTAAAAATTTCTGAATTTCTTCTGTTTTGTCTGCAGCAGTTGTTTTTTGGGGGTTGTTTTCTTCTGTTCCGTAAGATGTTTCGGTAGTTTGTTTTTCAGCAGTATTTTGTGATGGCTCTGTTTTACTTCCGCAGTATGGACAGAATTTTGCGGTGTCTGAAATTTCTCGTCCGCATGTTTTACACTGCATAAAAATCCCTCCTCTTTTTTCATTTTTTAGTAAAAAGATTAGAAATCAATGAAAAGATTGCTCCGTTTTCCGGGTGAAAAACTACGATGGTGTCGGATGGATCCAGCATTCGCCAAATGTATACAGCCAAAAACAGGATGCAAGCGGCTGCCAGTAAAATTTTCTGAATCTTCTTCGGTATCTTATTCCAATAGAGAAAGAGTGCGATCCCGACCGGCAAGATCCAAAAAAGGGGGTGATACTGAAAAGCTCCCGCAAAATCCAGACGAAGTGCGCAAAACCATGCTCTTGACATTCCGCAGCCGGCACAGGAGATTCCGGTCAGAAACAGAATCGGACAGGTGATTCCAAATACCAGTTCTAAGATTAGATAAAATACTGCGATTGTAAAAAGTGCGGTTACATTTTGCCATTTTTTCATATAGATTTCTCCCTTATCTCTTCCAGTTTACAATAGTCAAAAAAGGTTGTCAATCTGCGTACATCATTGTGGACGCATAATTTTTGCGGGATATAAAATTGTTTGTTTCAAAATGTTCAGGAGTGCAGATGAGAAAGAGTGTTTGCAGCTCGTTTGAGGTTGACAGAATGGATTGTTTGTATTTTTTGATTATAAATGTAGGAACGATTGGAATTTTTTACGGCGTTTATGGGGCAAAACGCAAGTATGCGGAAGGGATGCTCATGGGGGTTCATCTTCCGGCGTCGGCGGTTGAGACAGAAGAAGTGAAATTGTTTATGGAAGAATACTATAAGAAGACAAAGTGGTTTTATATACTGAATTTGTTGGTGGGAATTGCGGTGTGTGGTGCCTGCTTTTGGTATTTTTCGATTTTTATGATTTTGTGGAGCATATGGCTTGTGGAACTTTCTGTGGGGGCGATTCTTCTATTATATAGGACGCACAGAAAACTGTATGATATGAAAGTGAAAAACGGGTGGATCGGAAGCGGCGGAAGTAAGATCATGACTGCAGATTCGGTGGCGGATACAAAAGTATCTGTACAGTCTGGAAAAATGGGGGTTTCCCCGTTGTGGAACTTGCTGTTTTTAGGACTGATTCTTTTAACTTTTTTGATGCCGCAAGTGAGATTTTATCTGAAACATTCAGAAGACGGGTGGATTTTGATTGGATGTGCACTGGCGGCAGGTCTTGTGTTTGCGGGGATACATGTCGTCATACTTCGGACACAGAATAAAGTATACAGTGAAAAGTCAGAATTAAATCTGGCGGTTAACAGGATGCAGAAAGACGTCTGGTCATGGATCATGATCGGAAGCGGATTTTTTAATACGGCGGCATATCTTGCGATGACATATTCGATGGATGAACATGTATGGATAGGTGAAGAGGGGTATGTGCTCTATATTGTTCTTGAAAGCATACCGGTAGTCCTTTTTGTCGGAGGAGCACTTTATATAAACAAAAGGAGAACGCGTCTTTTACAGGCAAATGCAGCTCCGCTTTATGTTGATGATGACATTTATTGGAAGAATGGATGGTATAATAATCCGAATGACAAAAGACTTCTTGTTCAGGATTGGGCATGTTCATTTAATTATGCGACGAATATGGCGCGCCCGGCAGGAAAAATTTCGCTTGTGGCAGGTATAGTTATTACGATAGCATGTCTTGTGTGGGAATGCGCACTTATGCTTCGGATCGATTTTTCTCCGATGAAGGTGTCTGTTGAATCTGATAAAATTGAGATTACATCCGGTTATTCTGATGTGGAAATTGATTTTGATGAAGTTGAGAGCGTGGAGATCCTTCCGATGCTTCCGAAGGATGAATACAAACGGGTGAATGGATCCAGCGATACGAAGAAGAAGATCGGAAAATTTAAGGGCAGGGAAATCGGGAAATGCCGGATGTACATTTATGTAGGGTGTACGCCTGTTTTGAAAATAGATACTTCAGAAGGGCCGGTATTTGTTAACAGCACAGAAGAAGGAAATGTAGAAAAGTGGTATGAGAAGATTGTACAAGAAAAAAACAGAGCGCGCTCTTGATTTTTAAAAACAGCGGTATTATAATGATGGGCAGAAAGATACGATTGTTTTTCTAAATGAAGGAATGGAGGCACCTTATTATGGAAAAGAAGAATCTTGATTGGGCAAATATAGGATTTCAGTATGTACAGACAGACAAGAGGTATGTTGCGAATTATAAGAATGGAAAATGGGATGAGGGCGGTCTGACAGAGGATGCCAATATTGTGATGAATGAGTGCGCAGGGGTGCTTCAATATGCACAGACTGTGTTTGAAGGTATGAAAGCATATACGACGGAAGACGGGCGTATCGTTACATTCCGCCCGGATCTGAATGCGGCGCGCATGGTTGACTCTGCAAAACGGTTGGAGATGCCTGTTTTCCCTGAGGATCGATTTATTGATGCTGTCGTACAGACTGTTCGGGCAAATGCAGCGTATGTTCCGCCTTATGGTTCCGGAGCATCGCTTTATATCAGACCATATATGTTTGGAATCAATCCTGTGATTGGAGTAAAGCCGGCGGATGAGTATCAGTTCAGAGTGTTTACAACTCCTGTAGGTCCGTATTTTAAAGGAGGAGCGAAGCCGATTACTATTTGTGTGTCTGACTTTGATCGGGCAGCTCCGCGGGGAACGGGACATATTAAGGCAGGATTGAATTATGCAATGAGTCTTCATGCGATCGTTACAGCGCATGCAAATGGATTTGATGAAAATATGTATCTTGATTCGGCAACAAGGACAAAAGTAGAAGAAACAGGCGGTGCAAACTTTATTTTTGTGACAAAAGATAATAAAATAGTAACTCCTCATTCTGATACAATCCTTCCGTCGATTACAAGAAGGTCGATCATGTATGTGGCGGAACATTATCTCGGACTTGAAGTAGAAGAAAGAGATGTGTATTTTGAGGAAGTGAAAGATTTTGCAGAATGTGGTCTGTGTGGAACGGCAGCAGTAATTTCACCAGTCGGAAAAGTTGTAGACCATGGAAAAGAAATCTGTTTCCCGAGTGGAATGGAGAAGATGGGACCTGTTACCCAGAAATTGTATGAGACATTGACAGGAATTCAAATGGGTCATATCGAAGCGCCGGAAGGCTGGCTGAAAGTGATCGAATAGTAGAAAGTTCAAATGAAACAGAAAAAAGCTTCAACAGTCCGTTATTGGAAAAATCCGAAAGCGGACTGTTTTTTTGAGATGGCGACGAGCCGAAGTTCGGGCTTGCCTGATACCTTGGCGATCGTTTACAATCCCGAAAAGTGCCTTTTGATGCTTCCGGTGATTGCAGAAACGTTCATAAATCTGATAAAAATATTATGGAGAAACATTGCCTCGGTCCGGGCAGTGG
>CAJLUP010000122.1 GCA_905209865.1 uncultured Lachnospiraceae bacterium | reverse complement strand
TCAACGGAATCATTTCCAAAGACTCCAAGAATTTAAACTGGATGCAAAAAGAAATGGCAGAAGTAACGAATCTTCAAAACGCTTCCGGAACTTTAGCCGATGCCCTGAAGGGCGCAGATATCTTCGTAGGTGTTTCTGCTCCCGGTATCGTCACTGAAGAAATGGTCGCTTCTATGAACAACGACGCGATTCTCTTCGCCATGGCAAATCCGGTTCCTGAGATCATGCCTGATCTTGCCAAAGCAGCCGGAGCAAAAGTTGTCGGAACAGGCCGTTCTGATTTTCCGAATCAGGTAAATAATGTCGTTGCCTTCCCTGGTATCTTCAAAGGAGCTTTAGAAGGACGAGCATCTCAGATTACGGAAGAAATGAAACTGGCTGCCGCGAAAGCCATCGCCGGACTTGTTCCTGATGACGAACTTTCTGAAAACAACATTTTACCGCAGGCATTTGACCCATGTGTTGCAGAAACGGTCAGCCGCGCAATAAAGGAATTAATTTAATGACTCCTGTTTTTTCGCAGTCCCAACCGGATAAGGAACGTTACTCTTCTCTCAATCTCCATCTGCATCATTTATTTGGAGAAAAAGTATATAAGGTCACTCTCAACGGAGGTATGACTTGTCCCAACAGAGACGGTCATGTCGGAACCGGCGGATGCATCTTCTGCAGCGCAATGGGATCAGGAGACTTTGCAGGAAACGCCGCTCTTTCGATCACAGAACAGCTTCGCGAAGGGAAAGCCAAGATAAAGGAAAAACGCCCGGTACGCAGATTCATCGCTTACTTTCAGGCATTTACAAATACTTATGCACCTGTAGATTATCTGGAAAAAGTATTTACAGAGGCAATCAACGATCCTGACGTCTGTGCTCTTTCCATTGCCACAAGACCGGACTGTCTGCCCCCTGCCGTACTTGAGCTTTTGGACAGGCTGAATCAAATCAAACCTGTCTGGGTGGAACTGGGACTTCAGACAATCCATCCCCAAACAGCGCGCTTCATCCGGCGTGGATACCCTTTGGAAGTTTTTGATGAAGCGGTACGACAGCTCCGAAAACGGGGGATTACCGTCATCGTTCATGTCATCCTCTTTCTTCCGAATGAAACGAAAGAGATGATGCTTGATACGATCAACCATTTAAACACGCTTGATATTCAGGGGATCAAGCTGCAGCTTCTTCATATATTAAAAGGAACAGATCTTGCCGCCGTTTACGAAAAATCCCCGTTTCATATACCTGACATGAAGGAATATATCGAGATTCTCGGCGCATGTATCGCAAAGCTGCGCCCTGATATCGTCATCCACAGACTGACCGGAGACGGACCGAAAGAGCTTCTCATTGCGCCGCTGTGGACAAGTGCAAAAAGGACTGTCTTAAACCGGTTTCATCAATATTTAAAACAACAAGACATTTGGCAGGGAAAGGATTATCATGGCTGAAACATTTACATTGTATAAACTGATCATACTCTATATGCTGAACAAAGTTGATTTTCCGCTCACTACTTCTCAGATATCGGAATTTGTACTTGATAAAGGGTATACAACTTACTTTAAATTGCAGGAAGCGATTTCCGAACTGACACAATCCGAACTGATCCGTACTGAGACAACCCATAATCGGACACTTTATCATCTTACAGAAAGCGGCGCGGAGACGATCCATTATTTCAGCAATAAGATCTCACCCGCGATCCGCAAAGACATTGATGATTTTCTGACAGAAAAACAATACGATTTAAAAGAGGAAGTATCAGTAAAAGCTGATTACTATCTGAACACAAATAAAGAATATGAAGCAAGATGCCAGATTGTAGAAAACGGCTTCAGCCTCATCGATCTGAAACTGACCGTTCCGACCGAAAAAGAAGCCGAAGCCATTACGAATCACTGGAATTTAAAAAGTCAGGAGATCTACACTTTACTCCTCACGAATCTTCTCTAAATATTCCTGCATCCTTTTTTCATATCCTAAGATGCCCGGTTCATAGAAACGGGCATCTTTTATTTCATTCGGAAGATATTGCTGTTTCACATAGTGCCCCGGAAAATCATGTGCATATTTATACCCAATCCCATGACCAAGTTTTTGAGAACCTTTGTAATGAGCATCCTGAAGATGCGAAGGTACCGTTGTCTGATGAGTTTTCACAGCTTCATTTGCAGCAAAAATCGCATTGACCGCAGAATTGCTTTTCGGCGCACATGCCACATAAATTACTGCCTGAGATAAAATAATCTGTGATTCAGGCATTCCAATACGCTCTACTGCCTGCGCTGCAGAAACAGCAACAGTCAGCGCCATCGGATCCGCATTTCCCACATCCTCCGCCGCGCAGATCATGATACGGCGGGCAATAAACTTCACATCTTCTCCTGCATACAGCATTTTTGCCAGATAGAACACTGCTGCATCAGGATCTGATCCACGCATACTTTTAATAAACGCCGAGATAATATCATAATGGTTATCCCCTTTTTTATCATAATTTATGACTCTTTTCTGGATACATTCCGATGCAACTTCAAGTGTAATGTGAATGATCCCGTCTTCCGACCTTTTCGTTGTCAAAACGCCAAGTTCAACCGCATTCAGAGCACTTCTTGCATCTCCTCCAGATACGTCCGCCAAAAATTCAAGAGCATCCTCATCCAGCTCGGCATGAAAACTTCCCAAGCCTTTTTCTTCATCGTTCACCGCCCGCAGCAGAAGTGTTTTAATATCTTCTTTTTCAAGTAATTTTAATTCAAACACCGCGGAGCGTGAGATCAAAGCGCTGTTCACCTCAAAATACGGATTCTCCGTTGTGGCTCCGATCAAAATAACCGTTCCATCCTCCACGAACGGAAGCAGATAATCCTGCTGCCCTTTGTTAAACCGATGGATCTCATCAATAAAAAGAATGGTTCGTTTTCCGTACATTCCCTGCATATCCTTTGCCCGTCTTACGACTTCTTCCATATCTTTTTTCCCTGCAACAGTTGCATTGATCTGTTGAAACTCAGCGCTTGTCGTATTTGCGATCACTTTCGCAAGCGTCGTTTTGCCGGTTCCCGGAGGCCCGTAGAAAATGACCGAACTAAGTTTGTCCGCCTTGATCGCCCGGTATAACAGCTTATCCTTTCCTATAATATGCTGTTGTCCAACCACTTCATCAAGAGTCTTCGGCCGCATTCTGGAAGCCAGCGGCGATTCTTTCTCCTTCTTTGTCTCCCGCATATAATCAAATAAATCCATCTGTTTCTCCTTCTGTCTTTCCTATCCTTTTTCTCCAGCTTCTCTCTGCCCAACCCCGGTCAGACTGCGGATCACTTCTCCCGCTATCAAAAGTCCTGCCACAGGCGGAACAAAAGAAATGCTCCCAGGAACCGATCTTCTCATTCCCTGATCTTCCCCTGTCGTACGTCCTGACGTATCGATTGGTTTTTCTTTTGAATACAATACTTTTAAATGGATAATCCCACGATTTTTTAATTCTTTTCTCATCACTTTACAAAGCGGGCACATACTTGTCTTTGACAGATCTGAGATCTCAAACAATTCTCCATGAAGCTTATTTCCGGTTCCCATACTGCTGATGATCGGAATACTTTTCTCTTTGGCATACTGAACGATCGCAATTTTGGCGCTGACTGTATCAATGGCATCCACGATATAATCTACCGGTCCAATCTGTCCAAAAATCTGTTCTGTATTTTGAGGCAGCACAAACGTCTCATATGTCTCGACTGCAATCTTCGGATTAATATCCCGAATCCTCTCCTTCATAACCTCTGTCTTCATCCTGCCGATTGTACTGTGATAAGCAATGGACTGCCGATTAATATTTGTAAGAGATACTTCATCATTATCGATCAGCACTAATCTTCCCACCGCAGATCTTGCCAAAGCTTCAATACAGTGGGAACCCACGCCGCCTACGCCGAACACTGCGACAGACGACTTCTTTAACTTCTCCACCCCTTCACTGCCAAGCAAAAGCTCTGTTCTTGAATACTCATTTATCATCTGTTTTTCCATCCTATCTTTCATAATATCACTCAACAAGTAATTCGTCCGCCGTCACGAACTCATAACCTTTTTCTTCCATAATATCAATAATCTTTAATGCCGCTTCCACCGATTCTCCATAACAGTCATGCATGAGAATGATATCTCCGTCTTCCGTATCTTTCGTCACTTCCCGAACGATCTGTCCTACATTTTTCGTAACCCAGTCGCGCGAATCCACCGTCCATTTCACATATAATTTTTCCGGATCTTCCCCACTTTTTGGCATTGCGCCAAAGGGCGGACGGATGAATTCTGTTTTTTGACCTATCATTTTTTCGATCGCCGCATCTGTCATCTTAAGTTCCGTTTCCGCCTCTTTTTCTCCAAGCTTCGACAGATCTACATGATGATACGTATGATTTCCGATAAGATGTCCTTCTTCATACATTCTTTTTACGATTTCCGCGTTCCCCTCTTTTTCCAAATTCGCCCCGATCAGAAAAAAAGTTGCTTTGACTCCCCGCTCTTTCAATCCGTCCAAAAGCTTTGAAGTATGCTCCCTGCTCGGTCCGTCATCAAATGTAAGCGCAAGTTTTGGTTTCTCAGTCTGCTGTTCTTCTGTCTTCACTGTAATCTGTCCTGCATCAACCGGAACAGCCATTTGAAAATCGACCGGAAAGAAACGAAGCACTGCTGCCAGCGCCAATATCTGCATCCATATTTTTCTGTTTCGCTCCATCACATATCTGCCTTATTCTTCTCTTCTTTCCCAGTATATGTTCTTCTGCCCCTGCGGATGCACACAGAGAGCATCATTAGAAAGCCGTCACCTGTTTTCGGAATGACTTTTGCGATATTCAGAAGGACTTTTCCCTTTCTGCTTACGAAACGCCTTGGAAAAATAAAGATTATTTTCAAATCCAACGGAATATGCAATCGCCGATACAGACAACGTTGTTTCCCTTAAAAGCCTGCATGCCTGCTTGATCCGGTATTCTGTCAGATACTCTTTCGGAGATCTATTCATATAGTTTTGAAAAGAGCGGAACAAATGACTCCGGCTGATTCCGACATAGGAAGCAATCTCTTCCACTGTGATCGGATAAGAATAATTTGTCTCGATATAACTTTCCGCTTTCTCCGCATATGTAAGCTGAATCTCTTTTTCCTTTTCCTCATGATCTGCATAATGCATAAACACAG